>JBFJMP010000343.1:0-3398 GCA_041633895.1 Nitriliruptoraceae bacterium | reverse complement strand
GCACGAGCGCCGTGGGCCCCGAGGCAGCCGCGGCCGTCGCCGAGGGCGCAGACCTCGTGACGCGCGTGGCCGGACCTGATCGCTGGGCCACTGCGGTGGCGGTCGCCGACCACTTCTTCACCTCCGGCACACCAGTCACGATCGCGAGCGGCAACGACTTCCCGGATGCGCTCGCCGGCGCACGCCACGCCGGGGGACTCGGTGCCCCGCTGCTCCTGGTGGGTGCACTCCCGTCTCCGACGACCGCGGAGCACCTGCGCACCGTCAATCCCGACGCCATCGTGGCCTTCGGTGGTTCGGCCTCCGTCAGTCCGACCGCGCTGGACGCCATCTGGCGCGCCGCGACCGAGGACCCGGGTGCACCGAGCGTCGCCGGCCAGTCGCCAACGCCCGCCTCCGTGGTGCGCACGATCGACACCATCGCCGTGACGTTCGACCGTCCGCTTGCCGCAGATGCCCAGACCTACCTCGAGGTCGGTGGCCGTGAGGTCGTCGCCACGACGCAGGTCCAGGGCCAGGTCGTCGCGATCTCCGAGGTCGCCCTGCCCGCGGACCTCGTCCTCGAGGAGGACCACGAGGTCCGCGCCGTCCTCCGGGCGGCAGCCTCCGACGGCTCGGCCACCCACCACGTCACGTCGTTCACGCTGCATCACCACGATCCGGTGTTCGCCACCGTCGGCGGGATCCGCTTGTTCGAACCGTCCACGGCGATCGAGGTGATGGGCTACCACCAGTCCTCACACGAGGGCGCCCAACAGTTGGAGCCGGGCTCCAACGACACGCCGTGGCTCGTCATGGACAGCCGCGGGCGGGGGACCGGCCTGCGGACGGCGATCGACATCGTCGCCGCCCCAGACGTCGCGATCACCGCCCCGGCGACCGGCCGCGTCGTGCGGGCCGGCAGCTACGTCCTCTACTGCGAGTACACGGACCACTACCTGGTGATCGAGCCCGACGAGCACCCCGGGTGGGAGGTCAAGCTCCTGCACTTCCGCGACCTCGCCGTCGCCACCGGGGACCGTGTCATCGGGGGCGAGACCGTGGTGGGATCCGGGCCGCGTCAACTGCCGTTCGAGTCCCAGGTGGACGAGCACTCAGGACCCGACGACCACCCCCACGTGCACGTCGAGGTCGTCGACCCGTCGATCCCCAACACCGGCGGCGGCAGCTGCTGAGGGGCGGTCCTCAGAGGTCGTTGTCCAGGACGAAGCGGTAGCGCACGTCGCCCCGCTCGAGGCGTTCGAACGCGGTGCCCAGTTGCGACATGGGGAGGTGCTCGACCTGGGGCAGGATGTCGTGGCGCGCGCAGAACTCCAGCATCGTGGCCATGGTCGCGGGATCGCCCACCCCGGACGAGGACAGCTTCTGCTGGCCCATCATGCTCATCGGGCCCAGTTCGTACGGGGCCGTCTGGACGCCCACGGAGTGCAGGGCGCCGTGCGGACGCACGGTGCGCATCAGCCGGTCCCAGTCCATCGGCACGTTCACCGTCGAGATCATCAGGTCGAACGCCCGGGTGAACGGCTTCCAGGTCGAACTGTCCCGGGAGTCGACCACATGGTGTGCGCCAAGCTCGCGCGCCTCGTCCATCTTGGCCGTCGACGTGAAGGCCGTGACCTCGCACCCCCACGCCCTCAGGAACTTGACCGCGAGGTGGCCGAGGCCTCCGATGCCCAGGACCGCCGCGCGTTGCGTCGGCACCAGGCCGTGGTCGACGATCGGCTGGAACACCGTGATCCCGCCGCAGAACAGGGGACCCGCCGCACTGGCATCCAGGCCCTCCGGCAGCGGCAGGGCCCACGTCCATTGGCATCGGACGCGCTCGGCGAACCCGCCGGGGCGTCCGATGATGGTCGCCTCGTTGCCGCGGGCCAGGTGGTGACGTCCCGCCAGCGCCTCTGGGTCACCGAGCGGGGTGGACGAGATCCAACCGAGCCCGACGCGTTGGCCGACCTCACGTCCGATGGCCGCCGGTCCCACCGCGGTGATCGTGCCGACGACCTCGTGCCCGCCGACGAAGGGGAAGCGCGCGTTGCCCCATTCGTTGTGCGCCATGGACAGGTCCGAATGGCACAGGCCCACGTGCTCGACGGCGATCTCGACCTCGTCGTCCCGAAGTGGCCCGAGGTCGACGCGCTCTCGCACCGGGGCGGCCCCGGCACTCGACACGACCATGGCGGCGACGTCCGACACGCTGTCCTCCCGACGTTGGTTCCGTGCTGTCGACCGTAGCCGGAAGGGGGACCCGCGCCGTCCGGCCGGTCGGACGCGTCCGTCTGCCGGGGGCGCACGGGGCAGGTCCGCCGTCCGCAGGGGGTCGAAGGTGGAGTGACGCGCCCGCGCGTCGAACCCACCGCCACAGGAATGAGGAGTCACCATGCGCCCCCGAATCTCCGTGGTGGCAGCGGCCGTCGCCGCCGTCACCGCAACCACACTCGCCACCCTCCCGGCTTCGGCCGCGGGTGGCAGCGACGTCCACGTCGTCCATGGCATCCCCGGAGTCACCGTGGACGTCTACGCCAACGACGGCCTGCTGCTCGAGGACTTCGCGCCGGGCACCAGGACCGATGCCGTGCCGCTCGACGCCGGCGACTACGTCATCGAGGTCTTCGCGGCGAACGCGGATCCGGATGCCGACACCGCGGTCATCACGCAGACCGTCGCCGTCCCCGCGGGTGACCTCGACATCGACCTCGTCGCCCACTACGCCGCAGACGGCACGCCCGGCCTGTCCGCCTTCGTGAACGACCTGTCCACGACCGGTGACGACCGTGGTCGCGTCGTGGTCCGCCACACCGCTGAGGCCCCGGCCGTCGACGTCCGAGCGGGCGGTGCGGTGCTCTTCGGCAACCTCGCCAACCCGGACGAGGCAGCCGGTGAGGTCCCGCCGGCCACCTACAGCGTCGACATCGCCGCCGCCGGTGCTGCTGACGCGGTGTTCGGGCCGATCGACCTCGTCGTCGCGGAAGGCGTCGAGACCACCGTCTACGCCGTGGGCACCCTCGGTGACGACTTCGGCGTGCTCGCCTTCACCAGTGACGTCGGAGCTCGCGAGACGTCCCGCCTCGCCGGCGACAACCGCATCCTGACCGCCATCGAGATCGCGCAGCGCGCCTTCCCGGACGGTGCTGACGTGGTGTACCTGGCCCGCAGTGACATCTTCGTCGACGCGGTCGCGGGCGGCGTGCTCACCGACGGTCCGATCCTCCTGGTCCCGACGTGTGGTGACCTGCCGGAGGCCGTGGCAACCGAGCTGGGTCGCCTCGACCCGGATGAGGTCATCGCGCTCGGTGGTGGCGCCGCGATCTGCGACGCGATGCTCGCCGCCGCAGGTGCGGCCAGCTGACCCGCCCACACCGAAGCACCGCTGCGCCCGCGTCGATGACGCGGGCGCAGCG
>JBFJMP010000342.1:0-3416 GCA_041633895.1 Nitriliruptoraceae bacterium | reverse complement strand
ACCTCGCTCAAGACGGCGATCCTCGACACGGGGCTGTCGATCGGCCAGCTCGTCAACACGGCATGGTCGTCCGCTGCCACGTACCGCGACACGGACAAGCGCGGCGGCGCCAACGGTGCGCGCATCCGGCTCGCGCCGCAGGCCGGCTGGGACGTCAACGTCAGCTCGGGCGTGCCGACGGTGCTCGCCAAGCTCGGACAGGTCCAGCAGCAGTTCAACGACGTGCAGTCCGATGGCAAGCGCGTGTCGCTGGCGGACGTGATCGTGCTGGGCGGCTGTGCCGCTGTCGAGGCAGCGGCGAGGAAGGCCGGCCACGACATCACCGTTCCGTTCACCCCGGGTCGCACCGACGCGACGCAGGAGCAGACGGACGTCGAGTCGTTCAGCTGGCTCGAGCCGATGGCGGACGGGTTCCGGAACTACCTGCAGAAGGGCGGTCCGATCCCGACCGAGCACCTGCTGCTCGACAAGGCGTTCATGCTGACGCTGTCCGGACCGGAGATGACCGCGCTCGTCGGCGGCCTGCGCGTCCTGGGGGCCAACGCCGGTGGGTCGTCGCACGGTGTGCTGACGGAGCGGCCGGGCACGCTGACCAATGACTTCTTCACGAACCTGCTCGACATGGGCACGGAGTGGAAGCCGGTCGGCGAGGGTGACGAGCTCTTCGAGGGGCGCGACCGGTCGACCGGCGAGGTCCGGTGGACCGGCACCCGCGTCGACCTCGTGTTCGGCTCGAACTCGCAGCTGC
This sequence comes from Nitriliruptoraceae bacterium, assembly GCA_041633895.1. Taxonomy (GTDB): domain Bacteria; phylum Actinomycetota; class Nitriliruptoria; order Nitriliruptorales; family Nitriliruptoraceae; genus JBFJMP01. The sequence continues at coordinate 2,668 of JBFJMP010000342.1, read as the reverse complement.
GCGCCATCGCCGAGGTGTACGGCAGCGACGACTCCACGTTCGTGGACGAGTTCGTCGCGGCGTGGTCCAAGGTCATGGACCTGGGTCGCTTCGACCTCGCCTGACGCGGACCCCTCCCTGGCGGCCGTCGCGACCTGCGGCGGCCGCCAGCCCGTGCAGCAGCGGCCCACGCCGACGCCTGGCACTGAGCCCGGCGATCACGGCAGCGTGTAGGTCGCGATCAGCGGGAGGTGGTCCGAGATCGCGAGCGTGTCCCGACTGCGCACCACGTGGTCGCCGAGCGTGACGTTCGGGGCGTGGAAGAGGAAGTCGATCGTGCGGTCGGGTCCGTCGGCCGCCGGATCGTTCGGGAAGTGGGTGAACCACGCCTCGCGGTCGGGGCCGTTGGCCTCGTCCAGCGACGGCACCGAGTCGTAGGCGTCCGTGAGCACGGCCAGCTCGGTGTCCGTCTCGTAGTAGCGCTGCTGGTCGGTTGTCAGGTCGTCGTACTGGCGCCCCGGTGGCAGCAGGTTGAAGTCGCCACCGATCACCCACGGCGTGTCCCCGTCGGTCAGGTCGTCCAGGTGGTCCCGGGTCAACGCGACCTGTCGCTGCATCGTGTCGGTGCCCTGTGCGAACGCGTCGAGGTGGGTGTTCAGGACCACGAAGTCGCCGCCACCGTCGACGGGCAGGTGCGTCTCGAGGATGGCGCGGCGGATGTCGAACTGGCGGGTCAGCGGGTCCGAGGGCATCTGGGGGAGTTGGTAGCGGGTGGCCGCGTCGATGCGGAAGCGCGACAACGTCGACAGCTTCATGCCGACGCTGCCGAGGATCTGGGGATGCGGGACGAAGCGGGCCTTCCAGTAGAAGGCGCTTGCGTGGCAGGCGTAGTCGCCGGACAGCAGGTCGAGCAGGCGTGCCAGCTGGTCCTCCCCGTCGGTGCGCTTGGCGCCGTCGTCCACCTCCTGGAGGAGGATGATGTCGGGTTGCTCGTCCGCGATGACGCGGGCGACCTCGTCGAAGGTGGCACTGATGGCCTCGGACGACGGTCGCTGGTCCGGCCCGGACTCGTCGAAGAGGTCGTACCAGAACACGTAGTCCTTGCCGGCCATGTACTGGACGTTCCAACTGAGGACGGTGACGGACTGGCCGGACTCCAGCGCCGGGGCGTCCTCGGGGCACGTCACGGCCTCGTTGGCCACGGCCGGGGGATGGAAGGTCGTCAGGCGGATCGCGGCGGCGAGCAGGACGACGAGTACGACGAGGCCGACCAGGATCCGACGCACCCAACGCAATGCCGTGCCTCCGGTCGACGGCGCACCGCAGACCCTACGCCGCGTCCACGGCGACGTCCCGGAGTAGGGTCGTGTTCCTCCCACATCGGAACCGCCATGATCCTGGTCACCGGAACGTCGCGCCTGGTCGACGGCGCGCGCGAGGAGATGGTCGCTGCGGTCGAGGCGATGGTCGCGGCCACGCTTGCCGAGGATGGCTGCCTCGAGTGCCGCTACTCGTTCGACGTCAGCGACCCCGACCTCATGTCCTTCCACGAGGTGTACGAGTCCGAGGTCGCCCTCGCCGCGCACATGCAGTCCGAGCACATGGCGGCGTTCTACGGGGTGGCGCAGAGGTTGATGGGTGGGCGGCCCGACGTCACCAAGTGGGTCGGCGCCAAGCGCGCGACGATGGGCTGACGGGCGTGCTCGAACCAGAAGTGGAAGCGCACTACGACGCGCTGTACGACGGCACCAAGGCACGCATGCGCCCCGTGGGCGATGCCCTGCTCGCCATGGTCATCGACCTCGGTGACGACGTCGAGATCGGCGTCACGAACCTGTACGTGTCGATGGCGACGCCGGACGGCCAGTTCGGCCTGTTCTTCCCGGCGTCCGGTCGGCGGGTGACACTGCGCCTGCGCCTGATGGGGATGGTGAAACCGCGCGGTCGGTTCCAGTCCACCGCCGATCGCGCCCCGGAGGGACGCTTCGACATGCGCGCCTACCTCGGCCACGTCGACCACGTGGACAAGGACGTCCGCGCGATGCTGCGACGGGCGCGTGATCTGTCGGCGATGCGCGGCTGAGTGGCTGCGCGCGGGTCAGGCGTTCCGCTCGCAGATGACCAACGGGATCTCGCGGTCGGTCTTGCGCTGGTAGCCGGCGTAGCCCTTGTACGTGGACGTCACGGTCGGCCACAGGGCGTCGCGTTCCTCGTCGGTCGCCGTGCGGGCGGTCGCCGTGAAGCGCTCGCCGCCGGTGACCAGCTCGACGGTCGGGTTCGCGCGGAGGTTGTGGTACCAGGCCGGGGCGCGGTCGTCCCCGCCGTAGGACGCAACGAGGACGACGTCCCCGTTCGGCGTCCGCGCCGGGATCGTGAGCATGACCGTGCGTGGCTGCCCGCTCTTGGCGCCGGTCGTGGTCAGCTTCACGGCCGGCATCCCGGCCACCCGGCCGAGCAGGCGCCCGCGCGTCACGTCGAAGACGCTGCGATGGGCGACGTTGACGGCCTTGGCCGTCTGGTCCTTGAGGGTCTGCGCGAGTGTGCTCATGGTGGCGAGGCTAGGGCGTGGCCCCCGTGAGCGCCGCGCCGGCCTCGGCCACCAGCTCGAAGGTCCGCAGGCGGGCGTGGCGGTCGCGGGCCGACGAGGCGAGGATCAGTTCGTCGGCGTCGGCGTGGGCGGCGAACCGTT
>JBFJMP010000341.1:0-3422 GCA_041633895.1 Nitriliruptoraceae bacterium | reverse complement strand
TGGTGGCGAGGCGGATCATGTCAGTGCTCATGTGCTCGCTCAACGGTCGACTCCACCCATGACGGGGTCGATGGAGGCCACGACGGCGATGACGTCGGCAACCAGGTGACCGCGCGCCATCAGCTCGGCGGACTGGAGGTGGACGAAGGAGGGTTCGCGCACGTGCACGCGGTACGGCTTGTTCGTGCCCGTCGACGTGATCGCGTAGCCGAGCTCGCCACGGGGTGACTCGACCGCCGAGTAGACCTGACCGGCGGGGACCGTGAAGCCCTGGGTGACCAACTTGAAGTGGTTGATCAGCGCCTCCATCGACTCACCCATGATGTGCTGGATGTAGGCCGGGTCGTTGCCGATGCCGTCCGGGCCGATGGCCTGCTGGCTGGGCCACGCGATGCGCTTGTCGTCGACCATGACGCGGCCGGTCGGGAAGTCCGCGAGTGCCTGGCGGATGATCCGCAGGGACTGCTTCATCTCCTCGAACCGGACCAGGAAGCGCGAGTAGCTGTCGCCACCCTCGTCGGTCGCGATGTCGAAGTCGTACTGCTCGATGTTGCAGTACGGCTGGGCCTTGCGGAGGTCCCACGCGACGCCGGAGGCGCGCAGCAGCGGGCCGGTGACGCCGTAGGCCTCGCACTGCTCGGGCGTGATGACGCCGACGCCGACGAGGCGCTCGACCCAGATCGGGTTGCGCTGGAGGAGGTCCTCGTACTCGCCGATCTTGACCTCGAGCAGGTCCGCCAGCTTCAGGCAGCGCTCCTCGAAGTCCTCGGTGACGTCGGTCGCGAGGCCGCCGGGACGGATGTACGCGTGGTTCATCCGCAGGCCGGACTGCGACTCGAACAGGTCGAGGATGTGTTCACGCTCGCGGAAGCCGTACGTCATCATCGTCGTGGAGCCGAGCTCCATGCCGCCGGTCGCCGCCCACACGAGGTGGGACGCGATGCGGTTGAACTCGGTGAGGATGACCCGGGCCGCCTGGGCGCGCGGGGGCGCCTCCACGTCGAGCAGCTTCTCGACGCCGAGGCAGAACGCCAACTCGTTGAACAGCGGCGCGAGGTAGTCCATGCGCGTGAAGAACGTCGTGCCCTGCGTCCACGTGCGGTACTCGGCGTTCTTCTCGATGCCGGTGTGCAGGTAGCCGATGACCGGCTCGAGGCTCGTGACGGTCTCGCCCTCGAGCTCGAGGATCATGCGGAGCACGCCGTGCGTCGACGGGTGCTGGGGGCCCATGTTGATCGTGAGCGTCGGCTCGCCGACGACGTCGTCGAGCGACTCCCAGTCGGCGCCGTCGACCCACACTTCCTTGGATGCGGTGGGAGCAACCGAGGCGGGCACGGGCGTCTGCTGTTGGTCCTCGGCGGTCATACGTCACCTCCCACGATCTCGCGCAGGTCGCGGCGGTTGGGCGGCGGGATGAACTTGTCGTTCTCGTACGGGATGTCGATGCCGCCGAGCGGGTAGTCCTTGCGCTGCGGGTGGCCGAGCCACTCGTCGGGCATCAGGATCCGCGTCAGGTTCGGGTGGCCCTCGAAGTCGACCCCGAAGAAGTCATAGACCTCGCGCTCGTGGAAGTTCGCCGTCGGGAACAGGTCCGTCACGGACGGCAGGCGCGGGTCGGTGTCGTCGGTGCCGACCGACACACGCAGGTGGTGGTTGCGCGACGTCGAGCGCAGGATGTAGAGCACCTCGATGACGCCCTGTTCGCGCGTCACGCGGTACTCGGGCCAGCCACTCGTCGACGGGGCGCGTTCGATGACGTGCTCGCCGGCGGGCCAGTGCACCCCCGACAGGTCGGCGAGGAACCGCAGCGCGAGGTCCGCGTCGTCGCGGCAGAACGCCAGGACGTCGTGGACCTGGTCGGGCGTCACGTGGATCGTGAGCTCACCGTGCGTGATCTCCGCGGAGGCAGCCGGGAACTGGCCGAGAACGCGGTCGCGCAGGTCCTCGAGCTGCAGCGGCTCCGCGGCGAGGCCGGCGAGCAGCTTGGGACGCCGGCGGTCGTCGACGGGCGACGCGGCCGCCTCGGCGGCCTCGGTCTCGTCGTGCTCCGGCAGTTCGGTGGGCGTGGAGGAACCGTCAGCCATCACTTCGCCCCTTGCTCGGCGAAGGTCTCCCCGCGGATCTGCGCGTGGAGCTTCAGGATCCCGTCGATCAGCATCTCCGGGCGCGGCGGGCAGCCCGGCACGTACATGTCGACGGGCACGATGTGGTCCACGCCCTGCACGAGGGCGTAGTTGTTGAACATCCCGCCCGAGGTCGCGCACACGCCCATCGACAGCACCCACTTGGGGTCCGACATCTGGTCGTAGATGCGGCGCAGCACCGGTGCCATCTTCTGGCTGACCCGACCGGCGACGATCATGAGGTCGGCCTGGCGGGGCGACGCGCGGAACACCTCCATGCCGAAGCGCGAGACGTCATGGCGCGGTCCCCCCGCGGCCATCATCTCGATCGCGCAGCACGCCAACCCGAAGGTGGCGGGCCACAGCGAGGTGGACCGGCTGTAGTTGACGAACTTCTCGAGGTTCGTCAGCAGGATGCCGGAGGGAAGCTTCTCCTCTAGTCCCACTCGAGACCTCCTCGGCCGAGTTCATAGATGAAGGCGATGACCAGCACGCCGAGGAAGAACCCCATCTGGGCGATGCCGAACCACCCGAGGTTGCGGAAGACGACCGCCCACGGATAGAGGAACACGGTCTCGATGTCGAAGATCAGGAACATCATGGCGACCATGTAGAACTTGACCGAGAAGCGCGTGCCCTTGACGTCGGCCAGGGGCTCGTTGCCGCACTCGTACGCGGCGAGCTTGGTCGGGTTCGGGCGCGACGGCCCGACAACGCTGCTGACGGCGACGGAGCCGACCGCGAAGGCCGACGCGACGATGAACAGCAGCAGGATCGGCAGGTACTCGGACAGCACTGCAGATGCTCCGGTGTCGGGGCGTGGTCAGGGGTCGCCATGCTAGAGGCGATCCGGGGCTGCCCGCGCATCGGGGCCGGGGCGGATGGGCCGGGTGTGCGCCCATCCCACGCCGCAACCGACATTTCGTGACGGAGCGTGAGCGCCCGCGGCTAGGTTCGCCGGCATGACGACCGTGCTGCTCCTCCACCATGCCCAGGGCCTGACCGATGGCGTGCTGGCCTTCGCCGAGACGTTGCGCTCGGCCCGTTGCACCGTGCACGCGCCCGACCTCTACGACGGGCTGCGGTTCGACGACCTCGACGAGGGTGTTGCCCACGCCGAGTCCATCGGATGGGGCGAGATCATCCGGATGGGCCATGCCGTCGCCGAGGACCTGCCGCCCGACATCGTCGTCATGGGCTTCTCGCTCGGGGCGCTGCCGGCCCAGTCCATCGCCCAGACCCGCCCGGGGACGCGGGGCGCGGTCCTGTTCCACGCCGGCGAGCCGACCGCGGAGTTCG
>JBFJMP010000340.1:0-3430 GCA_041633895.1 Nitriliruptoraceae bacterium | reverse complement strand
TGCGCTTCGTGCAGCTCTACGCCGGGACGTGGGATTCTCACGACTACATCGCACGTGCCCACGGCAACCTGATTCGCCAAGTCGATCGTCCGATCGCCGCGTTGCTTACCGATTTGAAGCGGCCACTCGGTGGCGACGACGACGGCGTGCGCGTCACGGCACGCCTCGAGCGGGTCGTCCACGCACTCGACGTCCGGCATGATCGCCTTGACCTGCTCCAGCGCGATGGGGTCGTAGATGCGAACCTGCGCCCCTTCCTCCATGAGCGCCCGCGCGAGGTGCAGCGCCGGGGACTCCCGCAGGTCGTCGGTGCCGGGCTTGAACGCCGCCCCGAGCACGGTGATGACCTTCTGGTCGAGGTGCCACAGCTCGTTGCGAAGCTTGTCGAGGACGAAGGTGCGCATGTCCACGTTGACCGCGCGGACCTCCTCGAGGATCTTGAAGTCCTCACCGACCTCGCGGGCGAGGTGGATGAAGGCGTCGACGTCCTTGGGGAAGCAGCTGCCGCCGTAGCCGATGCCGGCGCGCAGGAACTGCTGGCCGATGCGCGCGTCGTGGCCCATGCCCTCGGCAACCGTGGCGACGTCGGCGCCGACGCGCTCGCAGATCTTGGCGACCTGGTTGATGAAGCTGATCTTGGTGGCCAGGAAGGCGTTGCTGGCGTGCTTGATGAGCTCCGCGGTCGGCACGTCGGTCTCCACGACCGGGCAGCCGTCCTCGGCGACGACGGTCGCGTACGCCTCGCGTAGGCGGTCGCGCGCCCAGTCCGAGGTCGTGCCGTACACGATCCGGTCGGGGTGCAGGGTGTCCTCGACCGCGGTGCCCTCGCGCAGGAACTCGGGGTTCGACGCCACGTCGATGCGGACGCGCTGGCCGTGCCGCTCCTGTTCGCGCTGGATGACCTGGGACAGGCGCGCCCCGGTGTTCGCGGGCACCGTTGACTTCTCGACGAGGACGAGGTCCTGCTCGGCGTACGCCGCGACGTTGCGGCCGACGGCCTCGACGTAGGACAGGTTCGGGCCACCGCCGGGCAGCGACGGTGTCCCGACGCAGACGAACACGACGCTGGCGTCGGCCAGGGCGTCCTTGACGTCCGTCGTGAAGGTCAGCCGCCCGGACCCGATGGTCTCGGCGAGCAGGTCGGCAAGCCCTTCCTCGTGGAAGGGCACCCCACCGTCGGTCAGCGTCGCGATCTTCGTCGCGTCGTCGTCCATGCCGACGACCTCATGACCCCACCGCGCCATGCACGCGGCCGTGACGAGGCCAACGTGGCCAACACCGATGACTGCAATCTTCACGTCGCCCTCCTGGGCACACCAACGAACGGCCACGACGGGCCGGGAGCAAGGTACTACCGCAACCCCACTCCCTCGGGCCTCCACCCCGGCCGACGGTCAGCGGTCGCCGTCGAGGTAGCCCTCCGGCGCCCCGAACGAGATCCCGTCGAGCAGGGCGTCGAACTCCTCGAGACGCTCGAGGAAGCGCTCGGGCCCATCGGTGTCCGTCTGCAACGGGACCGGCTGCTGGAGCAGGACCAGCTGGCGCGACGGGATCACGATCACGCGCTCGCGCGTGGGGACGCCGTTGGTCGTGAACGAGAACTGGATCATCGTCGCGGGCGCCCCACCCACCGAGATCGCCTCGTCGACCTCCAGCGTGGCGCCCTCGTCCACGACGAACCGGCGCCAGTCGTCCGCAGTCGTGCCCGGTTCGACGGTCACCTGCATCGCCACGTCGAGTTCACCCCGCGTGCCGGGTTCCTCCGGCGGGAGCCCGTCCCCGACCAGCAGGTGGTTCTCGGACCGGTCGATCTCGATCCATCCGGCAGGCAGCGCGATGTCCGCGTCACGCCACTCGATCGGACCACCCGACGTCGAACACGCCGACAGGAGCACGACCAGCAGGCCGACCACGGCGACCAGGCGACCCGACAGACGAGACATCGACACGACCTTCGACAGCATCATCCGGCGGTGTGCCGGACGACCCGGCAGTCAACCACACCCCCGGAGTGGTGCCCGCCGCCGACTCAGGCGCGGGCGTCGTCGCGTTCCCACGACTGGGTGGCCAGTTGGTGCAGGGCCGCCGACAGGCGCGCGGCCGCGTCCGCAGCCGGGTCCATGTCGGCCCCCGTCGGCGCCGGGGCGGGAGCCGGCGCCGCAGCGGCAGGAGCCGGTGCCGGAGCTGCGGGCTCTGGCGTCACCTGGGGTTCGGGCTGCGGCTCGGGCGCCGTCGACTCCTCGATCTCGACGAGGTCGATCGGGACCGTGTCGTCGGGGCCGGGCGCCGGTTCGGGCGTGATCTCGGGTTCCTCGATGGGCTCGAGCGCCTCGTCGGGCGACTCCGCCGATGCCTCGGACGTCGGTGACGGGGTCGACTCGATGATGCGGACCGCCGGGATGCCCATGGTCGCGTCCGGATCCGTGTCCACGTCGGCGACGACCGCCGAGTCGTCCGCCACGTCGGGTTCCGACTCGGGTTCGGGTTCGGACACCGCGCTGGGCGGGCTCGGCATGGTGCCCAAGGGGACCTGGAACCGCGCAGACGGGTCCGCGACGGGCAGGTCGAGGCCCTCGGACAGGTCCGCCGTCCCGAGGTCGGCGCCGGCTGCCGACGTGCCGGCGTCCGACGTGGCTGCGGCAGGTGCGGCCGGGACCTCGTCGTCCTCGTCCGGCTCGTCGAACACCGGGTCGGACACCGATGCGGGCTCAGCAGGCGGCCGCGCCTCGATGACCTTGACCGTCGGGGTGTCCACGAAGGCGTCCTCGTCGACGACGACCGGCTGGCGCGCGGTGTCCCGCCAGACGTCGTCGGCGTCATCCTCCGAGAACGCATCCTCCGAGAACACGTCGCCCGCGAAGGGGTCGTCGTCCACGGCGGGATCGAGGCCCAGCACCGACTCGGTGGCAGCGGACGCGCGGATGGTGACATCGCCGTCGCCCGTGGCCTCCGCCGCCCCGACCGCGCTGCGTGCCGGGTCGACGAGGACCAGCTCGGCGGCGAGCGATGCGGCGTCGATCGCGTCGAGGCTGGCGATGAGGTCCACGCGCTCGGTGCGCCCCACCTCGACCAGGAGCATCGTCACGTCGAGTGCCGAGGCCGCAGCGAGGACGCCGGGCTCGGACAGGGGCGGCAGCGCAATGACCAGCACCTCGAGATCGGACGGCAGTGCGTGGATCCAGTCGGCGAGCCCTGCGAGCGCCGCCTCCGGGTCGGATCCGACGGCCAGCCGGGCGAGGTAGAGCTCGCTGTCGAAGCGGACCGCCTCGGTCAACGGGACGTCGCCCGCGATGACGTCCGACAACCCGACCGCAGCGGTCTCGCCGCGCGACATGTCGCAGAGCAGCACCTTGCGCCCCGTCCGTGCCAGTGCCTGGGCCACGGCGTTGGCGCGCGCCCCCGGCACACCAGCCGCGCGCGAGGCGGGGGC
>JBFJMP010000339.1:0-3431 GCA_041633895.1 Nitriliruptoraceae bacterium | reverse complement strand
TCGTCGGCGGTCAGGCTGCGCCCGTAGATGTCTTCGAAGACCTGCGCGTCACAGGCGCTGCCGGGGCCGTCGAACACGACACGCCCCTCGCGCAACCCGATGATGCGCTCGGCGTACTCACGGGCGAGGTCGAGGAAGTGCAGGTTGACCAGCGTCGTGATGCCGAGGTCCGCGTTGATGCGCTGCAGGTAGCGCATGACCTGATGGGACGTCGGCGGGTCGAGCGAGGCGACCGGTTCGTCGGCCAGCATCACCGACGGCTCCTGGGCCAGCGCCCGGGCGATGGCCACCCGCTGCTGCTGTCCACCCGACAGGTCGGATGCGCGCACGTAGGCCTTCTCGACGATGCCCACGCGTTCGAGGGCACGGAAGGCCAACTCCTTGTCCTCGGCCGGCCACGAGCCGACCAGCGAACGCCACGTCGGGACGTGCCGCAGGCGCCCGTTGAGGACGTTGTTCAACACGGTCGTGCGCGTGACCAGGTTGAACGTCTGGAAGATCATCCCGACACGGCCGCGCACCTCGCGCAGCTCCTGTCGGGACGCGCCGACCAGCTCGTGGCCGTCGACGCGCACGGACCCGGACGTCGCCGGGACGAGTCCGTTGAGGACCCGCAGCAGGGTCGACTTGCCAGCGCCTGACAGACCGACGACGACCACGAACTGGCCGTCGTCGATCGTCAGGTCGACGGAGTCGAGACCCCGGACACCACCGGGGTAGACGACCGAGACGTCGCGGAGTTCGATCACGACGGAACCTCGGCCGCCCACCCCAGGTGCATCACTCCTCGGCACCGATGGTCTCGACCGCCTCACGGACGATGTCGAACTCGGCGTCCTCGGCGCGACGGATGTCCGTCCAGCCATAGATCTCGTCGAACGCGGTGGCGCCCTCCTCGGTGGCGAGGTAGTCGGCGACGGCGTCGTAGATCGCGTCCTTCAGCGACTGCGGCAGCTCGGAGCGCACCGCGACCACGTCGTTGGGGACCTCGGGGGTGATGTCGATGACGATGACCTTGGAGCCGACGTCCGCGAAGGTCTCGCGGATGTTGCGACGAGCGTCGTCGAAGGACACACCGAAGTCCGCGTCACCGTTGTAGACGGCCGTCACGGCGGCGTCGTGGCTGCCGGTGAAGATCGAGTCGATGTCGGACTGGTAGTCGATGCCGAGGTCCGCGAGCTTCAGGGCCGGGAAGATGAAACCCGACGTCGAGGTCTCGGAACCGAAGGCGAACGAGCGCCCGCGAACGGCCTCGGCGAGGTCGTCGACGGTGCAGGCAAGGCCGGGCTCGATGCCCTCCTCGGGCGTGTCGTCACCGTTCCAGCCGACCTGGAGCGCGACGGTGTCGGTCGGGCCGACGAGGTCGCCCTCACCGGCGAAGGCGCCCGGTGCCGGCTCGCTGCTGCACACCGACGGGTCGTTCGTGAAGAACTGGCCGTGGAACGTCGCGGAGCCGAAACGGATCGACTGGATGAGCGGCTCGATGTCGAAGCGCTGCTCGGCCAGGACGTAGCCCGTGGGGCCGAACGCGCCGAGGTCGGCCTGACCAGCGCCCATGGCCTCGACGAGGCCGGCGTAGTCGGCGGTCACGAAGCCCTCGACCTCGATGCCGAGCGCGTCGCTGAGGACGTCGACGAACGGCTGGATGTCGTCCTGCAGTTCCTCGGCCTCACGCGACGGGACGAAGCCGAAGACGATCGACTCGGGCCAGTCGGAGTGGTCCATCGCATCGGTCGGGTCGTCCGAGGTCATCTCGGTCGGCGACTCGGTGCTGTCGGGGGTCTCGTCGTCAGTCACGTCGTCGGACGAGCAGGCCGTGGCGAGCAGGCCTGCCGTCGCGACCGCGGCGACGAGCCGGCGGTACGTACGGGCGTTCATACAGATGCCTTCATGTCGAGCGACCACGTGGCCGCAGCGTGCGCGAGCACCCTAGTCATGGGTCCTCGCACCTACGACGACGATCGGAGGTCCGGACCGTTCCTGTGCCGCGAGCGCACGCTCACACGTGCTCGAGTTCACGGACGACGCGCGCGACCTCGTCCCAGTCGTGGACGTCCACCGCACCCTCGACGGGTCGGTTCCACGTCCGGACGAAGCGGCACACGGTCCGGCTCGGGCGATGACGGAGCAGGTCCGGGACCATGTAGGGCGAGTCGTCGAGGTACAGGGCGCAGTCGATGCGCCACTTGTCCTCGAGGCAGTGCACCTCGCGCGTCGGGATCCGGTGGTCGGCGAGCCACTCGAACGTGTCGTGGACGGCCCAGTCCGGCTTGGCGGTCAGGATCACGATGTCGTGGCCCGCGCGGTTGAGGGCCCGCAGCGTCTCGATGGCACCGTCGTACGGCTCGAGGTGGCGAAACACCGAGTGGCCGCCGTGGTCGCGGGCCCACGTCCAGAACGCCCCCATGTCGGGGAAGTGCGTCAGTTCGGTCAGGCCGTCCCACCCCGTGACCATGTCCGGCGTCAGGTCCGTGCCGTTCTCGTGGTTGTACTGGGTCATCCAGCCCGCGTTGAAGTCGGCGACGACGCCGTCCAGGTCGATCCCGAGTCGCACGCGCCCTCCTCAGGCTTCGGTGTCGGCGGCGTCGTCCGACGCGTCGTCGTCAGCGCTGCCGATCTTGTCGATGCCCTTGCGCACGGCGTCCGGGAGGGCCTTGCCGGTCTTGTCCTCGATGAGGTCGGCGGCCTTGGTCGCCGCGCCCTCCGCCTTGTCACGGACGTCGTCGAGTTGCCCCGACTCCTCCATGTCCTTGACCTTCTTCTGGGCCCTGCCAGCCAGGTCCTTCACCTTGTCGAGGAAGCTCATCATGGATCCCTTCGTGGTTGCCGAGGTCTGGTCGGGACGACCCTGCACGGTAGGGCAGCGACGCGAACAGCGCTCACGAGCGTGCGCATCCTCGGCGGTGTCGGCGCGGTGACCGCAGGGGTCGAGGCCGACCATCATCGTGAATCTGGCCTGACCGCAGGCGCGGTCAGGCCAGTTCCGTCGGGCGGTCGGATCAGACCTGGGGTTCGGGGCGCCCCACGTGGCCGTCGAAGCCGTGGCCACGCTTGGGGACCAGGACGCTGCGCGTGAACTCGCACACGACGACGCCGTCCTGGTTGTAACCGATGGTCTTGACCTTGACGATGCCGCGGTCCGGCTTCGACTTGGACTCGCGCTTCTCGAGGACCTCGGTCTCCGAGTAGATCGTGTCGCCGTGGAAGGTCGGGTTGGCGTGCTTGAGGGACTCGATCTCGAGGTTCGCGATCGCGCGCCCCGACACGTCCGGCACGGACTGGCCGAGCACGATCGAGTAGACGAGGTTGCCGACGACCATGGCCTTGCCGTGGGGCGTCGCGGCCGCGGCGTAGTTGTCGTCGCTGTGCAGTGGGTGCTGGTTCATCGTGATCGAGCAGAACAGGATGTCCTCCGCCTGCGTGATCGTCTT
>JBFJMP010000338.1:0-3439 GCA_041633895.1 Nitriliruptoraceae bacterium | reverse complement strand
CGACCTCGACCGGGCCGCGGGGGCAGTGGCCGAACTGCTCGACGCCCTCGGACTGGACCGCACCGGAGACGGGCTCGCGGACACGCCGCGACGTGTGGCGAGGATGTACGCGGACCTCCTCACGCCCGAGCCCGTGTCGATGACCACCTTCGACAACGAGGCCGGCGACGACCAACTCGTCGTCGTGTCCGACATCCCGGTGGCCTCCCTGTGCGAGCACCACCTCCTGCCCTTCCGTGGAGTCGCCCACGTGGGGTACCGGCCCGGTGACCGCATCATCGGCCTGTCGAAGCTGGCCCGGGTCGTCCAGGCCTGCGCACGACGGCCCCAGGTGCAGGAGCGCCTGACGGCCGAGGTGGCGGACTGGATCGCCGACGACGTCGCGCCGCGGGGCGTCGGGGTCACGATCGAGGCCGAGCACCTCTGCATGAGCATGCGGGGGGCGCGGGCCGACGGCGCACGTACGACCACATCCAGCTTCCGGGGCGTCCTCCGCGACGACCTCGATGCTCGCCGCGAGTTCCTCCAGGCCGTGGCGCGAACCAGGACCACGCCATGACGGACCAGATCAACGACATCGTGCTCGTGGGTGGCGGTCTCGCCGCCGCCCGCGCGGCGACCACCCTCCGCGAGGAGGGCTACGACGGTCGCATCACCCTCTTCGCCGAGGAGCCGCACCTGCCCTACGAGCGTCCGCCCCTGTCGAAGGACCTGTTGTCGGATCCGGCACAGCCCGGACCGTTCGTGCAGTCAGCGGACTGGTACGACGACCACGACGTCGTCGTCCACCTCGGTGATCCGGTCACCGAGGTGGATCGCGCGGCGGCGGTCGTGCGTGCCCGGAGCGGACGCGAGGCCCCCTTCGACCGCGTCCTCATCGCCACGGGATCCGAGGCCAGGACGCTGCCGCTGCCCGGCGCGGGCCTGGACGGCGTCCGGGTGCTGCGCACGCTCGACGACAGCCGCGGGCTCGCCGACGACCTGCGGGCAGTCGCCCACGTCACCGTGGTCGGGGCGGGGTGGATCGGCTGCGAGGTTGCTGCCGCCGCCCGACAGCTCGGGGTCGAGGTCACCATGGTGGATCCTGTCGACGCACCCCTGGCGCGCGTGCTCGGGCCGACCATCGGCACCGTCTTCGCGGACCTGCATCGTGCCCACGACGTGGACCTGCGCCTCGGTCGCGGCGTCGCGCACCTCCACGGTGACGGCCGCATCCAGTCGGTGTCGCTCGACGACGGCCAGCAGATCGCGACGGACCTCGTCGTGGTCGGCATCGGCGCCGTCCCGCGCGTGGCGCTCGCCGAGAAGGCGGGCCTGACGGTCGCCGACGGCGTCGTCGTGGACGCCACGCTGCAGACCGACGACGAACGGATCTTCGCGGCCGGTGACGTGGCCAGCGCGTGGCATCCCGCCCTCGGCCAGCACCTCCGGGTCGAGCACTGGGCCAACGCCCTGAACCAGGGGAACACGGCGGGTCGGAACCTGCTCGGGGCCGGCGAGGCCTACGACCGGGTGCCCTACTTCTTCAGCGACCAGTACGACCTGGGCCTCGAGTACTCCGGGCACGCGCATCCCGACGACGATCTGGTCGTGCGCGGGTCGCTGGACGAGCGGTCGTTCGTCGCCTTCTGGCTGCGGGACGATCGCGTCACGGCGGGCATGAACGTGAACGTCTGGGACGTCACCGATGGCATCCAGTCACTCATCCGCTCGGCCGCACGAGTCGATCGCGGGGCCCTGCGTGATCCCGACGTCGCGCTGGACGCCGTGGCGGTCTGATGGCGTCCGGGGTGGCAGGATGGGCACTCACGAGGACCCGGAGTCGCCATGTCATCGGTTCGCATCGAGCGCGCTGGGCCGGTCACCACGGTCATCATCGACCGGCCCGATCGGCGCAACGCCGTGGACGGGCCGACCGCCGCTGCACTGGCGGACGCGTTCCGAGCCTTCGACGCCGATGAGGACGCCGACGTCGCCGTCCTGTGGGGTGCCGGTGGGACCTTCTGCGCAGGGGCCGACCTCAAGGCCCTCGGGACGCCGGACGGCAACCGGATCGAGCCCACGGGGGACGGTCCGATGGGACCGTCGCGGATGGTCCTGTCGAAGCCGGTGATCGCCGCGGTCTCCGGACACGCGGTCGCGGGCGGCCTCGAGCTGGCGGCTTGGTGTGACCTGCGCGTCGTCGAGGAGACCGCGGTGTTCGGCGTGTTCTGTCGGCGTTGGGGCGTGCCGTTGATCGACGGTGGCACGGTGCGCCTGCCCCGACTCATCGGGGAGAGCCGCGCGATGGACCTGATCCTCACGGGGCGCGAGGTCGGCGCCGAGGAGGCCGAGCGGATCGGCCTCGCGAACCGTGTCGTGCCCGCCGGGCAGGCACGCGCGGCCGCCGAGGCGCTGGCGCACGACCTCGCACGCTTCCCGCAGGTCACGATGCGCGCCGACCGGGCTGCGGTGTACGCCCACGCCGGCATGGACGAGGCCGACGCGATGGCGACGGAGTTCACCGGGGCACTCGGCACCCTCGGAGCTGCCGTCGAGGGCGCGGGGCGGTTCGCGGCGGGCAAGGGGCGCCACGGCACGTTCGACGACATCTGACCGATCCCGGTCTCGACGCCGTCCTGTGGAACCATGCATCGGGTCCCACCCCGACACGAGGAGCACGACGTGAGTGACGACTGGCAGGTCTCGGCATCCGCGGACGTCGACGCCCCGGCAGCGGACGTCTTCGACTGGCTCGCGCGCCCCGACAGCCATGTGCTGCTCGACGGGTCGGGCCACGTGCGCGGTCCGGTGAGGTCCGGGCGCCGGATGCGCGGCGTCGGGGACGGCTTCTGGATGCGCATGCGCTGGGTCGTGCCGTACGTCGTCCGCAGTCGGGTCTCGGAGTTCGAGGAGGGACGCCTGATCGCGTGGAACCACTTCGCCGGCCATCGGTGGCGCTGGGAGGTCGCCGAACGTGAAGGCGGTGGGTCCCGGGTGACCGAGACCTTCGACGCGTCCCGCGCGGGTGCGAAGGAGCAGTACCACCGCCTCGGCTTCCCGGACGGCTACCGCGAGGTGCTCGAGCGTTCGGTGGCCAAGGTCGCCGACCACTTCGCCGGGCGGGGCGCGTGACGGTTCGGGGCGACGCAACGGCCGCCCCCGCCGACGGCCATGGTCACGTGTTCAACCGGCACCTACGCTGACCTCATGACGCGCTGGCTGGACGACGACGAGAAGGCGGTGTGGCGGCTGTACCTGTCGGCCACCCGCCTGGTCGAGGACGCCCTCGACCAGCAGCTGCGCCGGGACGCCGACATCCCGCACTCGTACTACGAGATCCTCGTGCGCCTGTCGGCGAGTCCCGACCGCTCGATGCGCATGAGCGAGCTCGCCGACGTGACCCTGTCGTCACGCAGCCGGTTGTCGCACGCCGTGGGGCGCCTGGAGGCGCTCGGCT
>JBFJMP010000337.1:0-3447 GCA_041633895.1 Nitriliruptoraceae bacterium | reverse complement strand
GCGGCGGGCGCCCTGCTCGTCTTCCCGGGGCACCACGCGCTCTACCGGGTGATCCACCCGCCTCCGGGCGAGGGCTGGCAGCGGTACGTCGAGGAGGGGGTGGACGCGGTCGTCGTGACGGATGTCCGGGGGGATGCGGTGCGCAACTTCATCAACGGCCTGCCTCACGGGGCGCGACCGGCTCCCGACGCGTTCCTGGAGATCGCCGAGGCGGCGCGCACGGCGCGCGAGTTCCGGCACGTGCTGCTGATCGGATTCGGCGCCGGCACCTTCGCGGAGGCCGCGCTCGAGGTGCCCGAGCTCGAGCGGGTCACCCTGGTCGAGGTCAGCGACACGGCGATCCGGAACGCACGCAAGATCCCGCTGCTCGCGCGGCTGCTCGAGCACGAGCGGCTCGAGCTCGTGATCGACGACGGACGCCGCTTCCTGCAGCGGACGGGACGGACCTTCGACGTCATCGCCGTCGATCCCCTGCACCCGCAGACCGCCTACAGCAACAACCTCTACTCGCGCGAGTTCTTCGAGCTGGCGCGCCGCCACATGCGCCCGGGGGGCGCCTTCCTCTCGTACACGGGAGACAGCGTCTTCGTAGCGAGCACCTGCCTCGCCGTCTTCCCCCACGTGCGCTTCTACGACCACTTCTGTCTCGGGTCGTCAGGGCCGCCCGCGAACGCCGTGGGGCGCCGCGCCCCGAGATCCCCGAGGACGTCGTCATCGACCTGCCTCGGGAGGTCAAGCGGGAGTTGCGCCAACACGTGCGAACCCGGGAGCTCGGGGACGACGTCGCCCGGGCTGTCGTGCTCGGCTCCGAGGCCATCGACCAGGACGTGCCCGATCAGGGCGTGCCGTTCCTGGAGTGGGCCAAGAGCGTGGCACCCCGTGCCCCCGTGATCCGCGAGGTCCTGGGCGTGACCCGGTACCTGCTCGAGGACTATCGGGGCGCGCTGAACGAGCTGCGCGCCTACAAGCGGTTGTCGGGCAACCGCGACCAGGACCACGTCGTGGCCGACGCCATGCGGGCCACGGGAGCCTCTGCCGCCGACGTCGGCCAGGTCGTGAAGGCGTTGGTGGCCGACACCGAGGTGGACTCGGAGCGTCGGGTGGAGGGGCTGCTCGTGTGGGCTGGCGCGGTCGCGGACGCCGGCGACGCCGGGGCGGCACGTGCCGTGCTGCGCATGGCCGACCAGCGGATGCTGTCCGAGGCCGGCGAGGACGCCCGCGCTCGCCACACATGGCTCGATGCCGATCTGGCCGAGCGCACCGGGGACCTCGGTGTGGCTCGCGACCTGTTCGGCCGCGTCGCCATGCTCGAAGGCGACCCCCTCGAGGCCGGCCCGCGGGTCGCTGCGCTCGAGGAGCGGCTCAGCCCACCGGCGTGAGGGTGCCGTCGTCGCGGCGCTGGAAGTACCTCACCAGCCCCGCGGCGTTCGAGCGCACGCCACTCAGCAGTTCCAGGCGCCGCTCGCCGTCTGGGTCCGCGTCGACGACGGTCCGGTCCAGTTCGGACGCGAACCGTTGGGCGAGGGTCTCGCTGACGTGGTCGAGTTCCGTGCCGGTCGGTCCGTCGGCCTGCGCGCTCCGATAGGCCTCCTCGGCCGTGCTCGCCCACAGGCGGAGCCGGTCGACCGCCTCACCGAGAGCCTCGTCCGGGGGATCCACAGGCCCGTAGTGGGCCAGGTAGAGCCGTGACGGCTCGAGGCGTTGGTAACGGGCCAGCGAGTCGAGGGCTGCGTCGAGGTGGAAGTCGGCCGGTGGCGTCGCCGGACGGATGTAGTTCATGCCGGGCAGCTTCACCCCCACGGAGTCCCCGGAGAAGATGGCACCCGTGCCCGTGTCGAGCACCCCGATGTGGTGCTTGGCGTGGCCGGGCGTGTAGAGGAGTTCCAGTTCACGACCGCCGCCGAGGTCCAACCGATCGCCGTCCGCGACCGCCTGGATGCGTTCGGCGGCGATGGGCGTGCAGGGCCCGTAGACCGAGTCGTACAACGGTCCGTACACCTGCTTGGCCGACCGGTTGAGCCGTTCGGGGTCGTTCATGTGGCGCGCCCCGACCTCGCTGACGACGATCGTGGCGTTCGGGAACGCCTCTGCCACGTCGCCCGCGCCCCCCGCGTGGTCGAGGTGGATGTGGGTCAGGACGAGGTAGGCGAGGTCGTCGGGATCCATCCCGACCTGCCGCAGGCCGGCGATGAGGTGCTCGATGGAGCGAGCGGGGCCGCACTCGACCAGTGCCGGTCGCGGGGCGGCCAACAGGTAGCCGGCCGTGACGTGGCTCATGCCCCCGGTCATGGTGTCGATCGCCACCACGCCGTCGTCGTACTCGTCGATGCGGGTGCGGGGCGCGTCGTCGGTCGTCGCGTCGTCGGTCATCACGTCGTCCTGTGTCGGGGCATCGGTGTCGGTGACGGGGTGGCGGATCCGGTCCGCCTCAGAGGCTGTCGTGGTCCTCGTCGGCATCCTCTTCGGCAGAGGGGTCATCCTCCCATGGCACGCGGTCGCCGGGGATCCCGATGTGCAGGACCGCGTGCCCGGGGGACACGAGGGGAATCGTCGTCGAACCGATCACGACGCCGGCGACCGGGGCCTGCATGGTGGCGCGTTCCTCGCCCAGAGGCGTGGTGGTCGTCCAGAGGTCCTGGCCCTCCTCGACGGAGTCGCCCGGATCGACGTGGAGTTCGAGGATGCCGCCCCGGTCGGCCCGCACCCAGGTCGACTCGTGCATCACGAGCGGATCGGGCACGGCGACGACGTCGACGTCGAGCATGCCCTCGGAGACGAGGACCCGCAGGACGCCGTCCACGCCGATCGTGATCGAATCCTCGTCGAAGCGGAGCGGTTCACCGGCCTCGTAGGTCAGGACCGGGACGCCCATGCCCGAGGCGACCTCGCGCAGCGAGCCCGGGCGCAGTGCCGCGTCGAGGACGAACGGTGCACCGAAGTGGCGCGCGAGGTCGAGTGCGCGCGGATCGGAGGTGTCGATCCGCGCCTGGGGCACGTTGGTGCGACGGTTCGCCGCTGTGTGGAGGTCGATCCCGAAGTCGGCCGGTGCCACCACCTCGTCGTGGAGGAGGCGTGCGATGCGGGAAGCCATCGACCCCCGGATCGAGCCGGGGAACGAGCGGTTCAGGTCACGCCGGTCGGGGAGGTACCGCGAGTGCACCTGGGCCCCGAGCACGTTCACGATCGGCACGATCGTCAGCGTCCCACGGACGTCGCGCGGTTCGAGGCGGTCGAGCAGCGCCTGGCAGATCGCGATGCCGTTGAGTTCGTCGCCGTGGATCGCCGCCGTGACGAACGCCCGCGGGCCGGGCCGGCTCCCGTGCAGGACGGCCATCGGCAGCGTCGTCCGGTCGCCCGTGTAGGACTCGGAGGCGAGTGGCGCCACGTCGCGGCGAGTTCCGGGTGGGATCGTGACCCCGGCGACCACCAGCGGGGCGGTCTCGGTGT
>JBFJMP010000336.1:0-3451 GCA_041633895.1 Nitriliruptoraceae bacterium | reverse complement strand
CGGACGCGCGCCTCGTCCAGGCGCCCCCGATCGCCCTCGACCGTGAGGTACTGCACGCCGGCACCGACGGCGCCGGCCCCGTCCTCGTAGGCGACGGCGTGGCCCCACCGTTCGCTGACGACCTCGGTCGCAGGTGGGGCGAACACCCGGGTCCACAGCAGGTTCGCCATGACCCCGGAGGACACGAAGAGGGCGGCCTCGCGGTCGAACAGCTCGGCGACCCGGTCCTGCAGGAGGTTGACCGTCGGGTCCTCGCCGTAGACGTCGTCACCCACGACCGCCGTGGCGATCGCGGCACGCATCCCCTCGGAGGGTCGGGTGACCGTGTCGGAGCGCAGGTCGATCATGGTCGGTCCAGCCAGTCGGTGAGGTGGTCGTGGGCAGCACGCCCCCCGGCCACGATGCCCGGCAGGTCGCGCCCCGCGAACGTACGGGACACGGGCGAGGTCACGCCGCCGGCCTCGGTGACCAGCAGGCTGCCGGCCGCCCAGTCCCACGGCTGCAGGGCGAACTCGACGTAGGCATCCACGCGCCCCGCCGCGACCCACGCGAGGTCCAGCGCGGCCGAGCCCCCACGGCGGATGTCGCGTACGCGGGTCAGCAGGTCCGCGGCCTCGAGGCCCTGTTCCGCCCGCACCGCCGGGTCGTACGCGAACCCCGTCGCCACCAGCGTCATGTCCAGGTCGGCCACGGCGGTGACGTGGATGGGCTCCCCGTTGCACGCCGCCCCCAGGCCCCGGCCCGCGGTGAACACCTCGCGCCGCCACGGGTCGTGGACGACACCGACCAGTCCGCCGTCGTCGTCCTCGGCGGCGATCGACACGCACCAGTGCGGGTTGCCGTAGGTGAAGTTGACCGTCGCATCCAGGGGGTCCACCACCCACCGGACCCCGGACGTGCCGACGCGGTTGTCCGACTCCTCCTCGCCGACGAACCCGTCGTCGGGGCGCGCGGCCAGCACGCGCCGCGCGATCAGCGCCTCGGACGCGCGGTCCGCGCGGGTGACGGGATCGGTCGCGGAGGTCTTCATGGTCGTCTGGAGGTCGCCGTCGACGTGGCCGAGCAGGACCTGCCCGGCATCGACGGCGATCTCGACGGCAAGGTCCAGCAGTGCGGCGACGTCGCGGTCCGTCATCCGAAGAACACCTCGGCGACGCGGTAGAGCGCCTCGGGAACGGTTGCCAACTCCGCGGTGGCCTCGGCCAGCGTCACCGTGCCCACCACGCCACGCTGGTAGGACGCCATGGTCCCCCACTCGCCGCGGTTGGCCGTGTCGATGGCCTTGACGCCCATCCGCGTCGCGATGACGCGGTCCATCGGGTTGGGCGTCCCACCCCGCTGGGTGTGGCCGAGGATCGTGTAGCGAGCCGAGAAGTCGGTACGGGCCTCGATCTCGTGGGCGATGGTGACGCCGAGCCCGCCCAGGCGTGGGCGACCGAACTCGTCCAACGGTGAGTCGGGCAACGTCATCGTGCCCGCCTTCGGCACCGCCCCCTCGGCCACCACGACGATCGAGAAGTCACGCCCGGTCCCGGCCCGGTGCTTGAGGTGGCGCCCCACGGCGTCGATGTCGAACGGCACCTCGGGGATGAGGATGGCGTCGGCCCCACCGGCCATCCCGGCGTAGGTCGCGATCCACCCGGCGTGGCGCCCCATGACCTCGAGCACCATGACGCGGTTGTGCGACTCGGCGGTGGAGTGCAGGCGGTCGACGGCCTCCGTCGCGGTGTCCACCGCGGTGAGGAAGCCGATCGTCAACTCGGTCCCGCCGACGTCGTTGTCGATCGTCTTCGGGATGCCGACGACCGGCAGGCCCTCGTCCTCGTACAGCCTCGTCGTGGCCGACAGGGTCCCCTCGCCGCCGATCACGATCAGCCCGTCGAGGCGGTGGACCTCCAGCGCCTCCATGATCCGTGCCGGGCCGTTCTCCTCGCGGTAGGGGTCGACCCGCGACGTCCCGAGGATCGTGCCGCCCCGGTGGAGCAGGCCGCGCGTGGACGAGATCGTCAACTGGGTGGCCTGCTGTTCCAGCACGCCGTGCCAGCCGTCCTGGAAGCCGAACACCTGGATGTTGTGCTGGTCGGCCCGGCGCACGATGGCGCGGATGGCCGCGTTGAGGCCGGGGCAGTCACCGCCGCCGGTCAGGATGCCAATGCGTGTCACCACGTCGTCGCACTCGATGTCCGCTTCGAGGGCCGACCCTAGCCAGCGTGCGTCGCCCTAGGCTCACGCTCCGACCGATCGACCGGAGGGTGTCGTGGGCCGGATCCTGAGCATCGACGAGGGCACGACCGGTGTGCGCGGCGTCGTCGTCGACGAACACGGCACGTTCCTCGGCAGCGCCTACCGCGAGTTCGCCCAGCACTTCCCGCGTCCCGGTTGGGTCGAACACGACGCCGAGGAGATCTGGGAGGCCACGATCACGGCCTGCCGGGACGCGCTGGCCGACGCCACGACGCGCCCCGACCAGATCGTCGCCGTCGGGATCACGAACCAGCGCGAGACGACCGTCGTGTGGGACCGGTCCAGCGGCCGCCCGATCCACAACGCGATCGTGTGGCAGGACCGACGCACCGCCGCGACCTGTGACCAGCTCACCGAGGCCGGTCACGCCGACACCATCCGGGCCACGACCGGACTCGTGGTCGACGCGTACTTCTCGGGCACGAAGATCGCCTGGACGCTCGACGCGGTGGAGGGTGCGCGCGGCCGGGCGCAGGCGGGCGAACTCGCCTTCGGGACCATGGACTCGTGGCTCGTGTGGAACCTCACCGGCGGCGCGGTCCACGCCACCGAACCGTCCAACGCGTGCCGCACGATGCTCGTGGACCTGGCGACGACCGACTGGTCCCCCGCCATGCTCGACCTGCTGGACGTGCCCGAGGCCGTGCTGCCGGAGATCCGCGACTCGGCGGGCGACTTCGGCCGTACGGACCCCGACCGCTTCCTCGGCATCGACGCCCCGATCTCGGGCATCGCCGGTGACCAGCAGTCGGCGTTGTTCGGCCAGGGCTGCTGGACGCCGGGCATGTCCAAGAACACGTACGGGACCGGCTCGTTCCTGCTCATGAACACCGGCGACGAGCCGGCCACCTCCGATCAGGGCCTGCTCACGTCCATCGGCTGGCGCATCGACGGCCGCACCACCTACGTCCTGGAGGGGGCCATCTTCGTCACGGGCGCCGCCGTGCAGTGGCTGCGGGACGGCCTGGGCATCATCGACCGTGCGGACGACACGGAGGCCCTCGCGCGCGAGGTCCCCGCCGGCAACGAGGGCGTCTACCTCGTCCCGGCCTTCACCGGGCTCGGGGCGCCGCACTGGGACCCCTACGCCCGTGGGACGATCGTCGGCCTGACCCGTGGGACGGGGCGTGCCCACTTCGCCCGTGCCGCGATCGAGGCCATGGCCTACCAGTCCGTGGACGTCGTCGACCTCATGGTCGCCGAGTCG
>JBFJMP010000335.1:0-3454 GCA_041633895.1 Nitriliruptoraceae bacterium | reverse complement strand
CGTGGCGCCAATGTCACAGGAGCGTGGGAGATGCCGGACACCGACCTGGCCACCTCGTCGGCGCGTGGGCTGCTGCTCACCGTCCTCGGGGACGCGGTGCTGCCCACCGGGGGCGCCGCGTGGCTGCAGGCCATCACCGAGGCGATGGAGGCCCTCGACGTCAGCCCGGCCACGACCCGTCAGACCGTGCGACGGCTGGCCTCGACGGGCCTCGTCCGCGCCGAGCACCATGGCCGGCGAGCCCGCTACGTGATGACCGAGTCCGGCCGCCGCCGGTTGGAGGAGGCCGCCGAACGCATCTTCCTGCGCCGCGACCTCGGCTGGGACGGCCGCTGGCGGATGCTGACCTACACGTTCCCCGAACGGGAACGAGGGGCGCGCGACGCCTTGCGCCGCGAACTGGGTTGGCTCGGCTTCGGCAACGTGGGCGCCAGCACCTGGGTCTGCCCGTGGGACCTCGGGGCGCGCCTCGACGCCGTGCTCGACGCACACCGCGTGCGGGGCGACGTCGAACTGTTCACCGCCCGGCACGAGGGCGAGGACCGCGACCTCGCCGCCCGCGCCTACGACCTCAGGGCGTTGCGCGCGGCCCACGAGGACTTCCTGGCGGACGTCAGTCGACCTGCGGCGACGACCGCGCCGAAGGGCCGGGCGGCGTTCGTGGCCCGGATCCGCCTCGTCCACCGCTGGCGCAAGCTGCTCTTCCTCGACCCGGGCCTGCCCGAGGGACTGCTCCCCGGCGACTGGCTCGGGGCACGGGCCGCCGACGCCTTCGTGCGGCGCTA
This sequence comes from Nitriliruptoraceae bacterium, assembly GCA_041633895.1. Classification (GTDB taxonomy): domain Bacteria; phylum Actinomycetota; class Nitriliruptoria; order Nitriliruptorales; family Nitriliruptoraceae; genus JBFJMP01. The sequence continues at coordinate 2,669 of JBFJMP010000335.1, read as the reverse complement.
CGCCGCGCTCGAGGAGCCTGCCTCCGCGTGGTGGGCCGAGGTGATGCACCGCGCCGCCCCCGCGGGCGCCGACGTCGAGGCCGCCCCGCGACACCGCTCGCACCTCGAGGGAACGCTCGCGACACCGGGGTTGGTCGCCGACGCCGACGACGATGCCGTCGGACCCACCGCGGTCCGCGCGGGCAGCGCGTCGACCGACGCCCGCACCGAGGAGTTCCTCGCCCGCATCCACGCCGGCCACACGGTCGAGCCGCGCGACTGGATGCCTGACGAGTACCGCCGCCGGAACCTGCGCTTCATCCAGATGCACGCCAACTCCGAGATCATGGGCGCGCTGCCGGAACGTGAGTGGATCGCCCGCGCCCCGTCGCTGCGCCGCAAGCGTTCCCTGGCCGCCAAGGTCCAGGACGAGGTCGGCCACGGGCAACTGATCTACCGCGTCGCCGAGACCCTGGGCGCCGACCGCCGCGCGATGTACCGGGACCTCGTCAACGGTCGCAGCCCGTTCCACAACGTCTTCCACTACCCCACCCACTCGTGGGGCGACGTGGCCTGCATCGGCTTCCTCGTCGACGGCGCCGCGATCGTCACCCAGCGCGCCCTGCTGCACACCTCGTACGGCCCCTACGTCCGGGTCATGAAGCGTGTCGTGGCCGAGGAGTCCCTGCACTACCGCCACGGCGAGGACGTCATGCTGGCGCTGGCCGCGGGGACGGACGAACAGTTCGAGATGCTGCAGGAGGCCGTCAACCGCTGGTGGGAACCGACGATGCACTTCTTCGGCACCGACGTCGCTGCTGCGGACGACCCGATGATCCACTGGGGCGTCAAGACCCAGACCAACGAGACGTCCCGCCAGGCCTTCCTCAGCCAGTACGTGCCGCGGCTGTGGGACATGGGCATCGAGGTCCCCGACCCGGCGCTGGACTGGGACGAGGCGGCCGGGCGCTGGACCTACACCGAGCCGGACTGGGACCGTCTCATGGCGATCGTGAAGGGCGACCCGACGCCCGCCACGGCCGCGCGGCTGTGGTGGCGCAAGGCCATGCACGACCATCACGACTGGATCCGCGACGCCGTCCTCGGGGCCCCGACCACCGTCGTGAGTGCGGCATGAGCAGCTGGGAGGTCTTCACCCGTCGGACGTGGGGCGACCGCCTCGAGCATGCCGGGACGATCCACGCCCCGGACCGCGACGCGGCGCTGCTGCTCGCACGCGAGACCCACGTCCGCCACGAGGAGGCGGTCGAGTACGCCGTCGTCCCGACCGAGCACCTCCACGTGGTCCCCGACCCGGACACCCTCGTCCGCGAGGTCGACATGAGCTACCGGCTCCAGCACGGCTACTCCGGCATGCGCGAGAAGCGCGACCGCGCCCGGGCGGCCGCGGCGGAACGCGGCCGGGGCGCGCTGGCGGAACGCCCCGCGCCGGGGCGGCGAACCGGATCCGGCAAGCCCTCAGGCGACGGGGGCGGGACGTGACCTCCCCGGTGCCCGCCCCCGACCGTGCGCCGTTGGTTCTGGCGCTGGCCGACGACGAACTCGTCACCGGACACCGCACGTCGCACTGGACCGGCGTGGCGCCGTCGCTCGAACTCGACCTCGCCCTGTCGTCCATCGCCCAGGACGAGATCAACCACGCGGACACGTGGTACCAGTTGCTGGTCGGAACGCCGGGTGGCAGCGACACCGCCGCGGTCGACGCGATCGCGTTGGGCCGCGCCCCCGACGCCTACCGCCACGCCACCATCTGCGAACAGCAGCCGGGCGACCTCGGCCACACGCTCGCGCGCCACTGGCTCTACGACCACGCCGACACGGTCCGGCTGGCGTCGCTGCGCCGCTCCGCGGACGCGGACATCGCCGCGCTCGCCGACCGCCTCGTCCACGAGGAGCAGTACCACCTCGCGCACGCGGACCTCTGGTTCGACCGGCTGGTCGACGGCGGCGAGGTGACCCGCGTGCCGTTCGCCGAGGGCCTGCGCACGGTGTTGGCCACGGCGCCCGGCCTGTTCGAGGCGGTCGAGAACGAGGACGACCTGCTCGCCACGGGTGTGCTCCCGGAGTCGTTCGCGGACCTCGCGGTCGCCTGGCTGGACATCGTGCTCCCCCGCATCGACCGTGCGGGCCTGGCCGACGTCGTCCCGGCGGAGGTCCGCGCCGTCGCCGCGGGGACGCATCGCGGTCCGCTGCCGGGCGCGGGTGGGCGCGCCGGCCACCACACCAGCGCGTTCGACACCGACGTGTGGCCCGAGATGACCCACCTGTACCGGGCCCACCCGGGTGCGACGTGGTGACCGCGTCCGCACCGCCCATCGACGCGGACCGGGTCCGGGTGGCCGCGGAGTCGGTGCCGGACCCCGAACTCCCCGTCGTCACCCTCGGGATGCTCGGGATCGTCGAGGACGTCACCGTCGGCGATGACGGCGGGGCGACGGTCACGTTGCTCCCCACCCTGGCCGGCTGTCCCGCCCAGGAGTACATGGGCGCCGACGTCCGCGACGCCGTCGGAGCCGTGCCGGGCATCACCCACGTCGACGTCCGGTTCGTGCACGTGCCCCGGTGGACGAGCGACCGGATCACGCCCGCCGGGCTGGCCGCACTCGCTGACGCGGGCATCGCACCGCCCGCCGGCGCCCCGGCCGACACCGCTCCGACTCCCCTCGTCG
>JBFJMP010000334.1:0-3466 GCA_041633895.1 Nitriliruptoraceae bacterium | reverse complement strand
CGGCCAGTGCGACGCCGGCGATCAGCGGCGTGATCTCACGGACGTTCGCGAACGAGCCGACGAGGCCGATGTAGGCCTCGGCGCCGATGGCCTCGAGGCCGACGACGCCCTCGAGGCCGACCGCCGTCCCCGTGAAGAACGCCAGCGCCCCGACGACGAACAGCAGCCCGCCGCCCACGACCCAGGACCCGGCGCCGATCACGACGTCCGAGACGAGGGGCAGGATCACCGAACGCCACCACTTGAGGCTGTACGGCATGCCCCCGAGGCCCTCGGTCCAGAAGCGCAACTGCTCCCAGAAGCTGGCGAACGGAGCCAGTGGCCGCGAGGCGATCCCCGCGATCCGCTGGTCGACGCTTGCGGCGTTGGCCATCGGCCCCTCCTCTAGATCTTGGACGGCACCAGGTTCAGGTACAGGGCGGTCATGATGAAGTTCACGAAGAACAACACGATGAAGGTCAGGACGACCGCACGGTTCACGGCCTCACCCACGGCGGCCGGTCCGCCGCGCGCGTTGTAGCCGTAGTGGCACGAGATGGCGGCCGCGAGGTAGCCGAACACGAAGGCCTTCGCGATCGAGGACCACAGGTCCGGCAGGTGGCCGAGTTCGGTGAACGAGGCGAAGTAGGCCCCGGTGGTGCCGCCCTGGACGATGGTGGCCATGAACCACCCACCCGCGATGCCGGCGATGGAGACGACGCTGGTCAGCAGCATGGCAACCAGCGAGGCGGCCGCCAGGCGGGGGAGGACGAGGCGGTGGATCGGGTCGACGCCCATGACCTCCATGGCGTCGAGTTCCGAGCGGATGCGTCGCGACCCGAGGTCGGCCGTCATGGCCGAGCCGCCGGCGCCGGCGATCAGCAGGGCGGTGGCGATCGGCGCGGCCTCGCGCACGATGCCGACGACCATCGTCGCCCCGATGTGGGACTCCGCACCGATCTGTTTCGAGAAGGACCCGACGTGCAGCGCGAGGATGACGCCGAACGGGATCGAGATGAGGATCAGGGGCACGAGGGTGACCCGAGCGATGAACCAGCACTGCTGGATGAACTCGGTGAAGGGGAAGCCCTTGCGGATCGCGAGGGGGCCGTCAACCGCCAGGGAGGTCACGCCACCAAGTTGGTTGAAGCCCTGCTTGATGCTCGGCAACGCCCGTCCTCCCGTTTCGTTCACCCGTGGTGGCCACGGGTTCCCGCCCCTTGGGTGTCGACTTGGGTGTCGACCGCCGGCGGACGATGTTGATCCCGCGGTCCGCCAACCGAGGTCCAAGAGGTGGCGAACTGTAGCGCCTGCGCGCTCGTCTACCCGGAACCCGTCCGAATGGCCGCTGGCCCCTCCACGATCCGTCCGGTTCGTCTTCGCCAACGCCCTTGACCGTGCGTCCTCCGCGCAGCACACTGCGGCAGCACGTGTGTGCGGAGAGCGGTCGCCTGTCCCCTCCCTGCCGCGCGTCGGTGTCGTCATGAGACGCGACCGAACCCCAACAGCAGACTGGCCATGCACGGGAGGGCCCACGTGGCGGATCAGACGACGGACGTGAAGGACGGCACCGACACCGACAGCGACGGTGCGTCCCGCAAGAAGTCCCGTCGGTCGACCGGGTCGAGGACGCTGGCCCGCGGACTGACGCTGTTGACCGCGCTGGGCGAGCACCAGGAGGGCGCGACCGTGTCTGGGCTGGCCGAGGCCACCGGACTCGACCGTGCCGTCCTGTACCGACTGCTCGACACGCTCGCGGCCGAGGGCTTCGTCACACGCGACCCCGACACACGTCGCTACCGACTGGGCCTGTCGATGCTCGAGCTCGGCGTCCGCGCGGCGCAGGGCCTCGAGGTGCGTCGCCTCGCCGGGCCGCCGCTGCGTGCCCTGTCCGAGGAGACCAACGAGACGGCCTGCCTCGCCGTGCGCGACCGGGACGACCTGGTCGTCGTCGAGGTCATCGAGCCGGGCGACCGCTTCGTGTCGGTCAACTACCGCATCGGCTTCCGCCACCCGTTGGGGGTGTCGGCCCACGGCAAGGCCCTGATGGCGTTCCTGCCCGAGGGCGCGCGCGAACCGGCCCTCCAGCAGGTCCGCCAGCGCGGGGTCGCCTACACGCGCGACGAGCTCGAGCCGGGTGCGTCGGGGGTCGCCGCGCCGGTCTTCGACCACACGGGTCGTGCGGTCGCCGCCGTCGGGATCGTCGCGCCCACCGCGCGCCTGCCCGAGCCGGAGGCGGTCGCCCTGCGCGTCCTGCGGTCCGCTCGCGAGATCTCCGAGCGCCTCGGCTGGCGTCCCCGTCGTTCGGGCACGTGACCGACACCGCGGAACGGCGCGACCTCGCGACCGTCGAACTGCTCGGGGCGCTGACCTACGGGCAGTTGCGGGCGTTCGAGGTGACGGCGCGTGCCATCGCGCGGGCACCCGACGCCAGGACGGCGGACCGGCTCGCGGACCTCGCCGTGCAGGAACATCGTGCGTACGTGGCCCTGCGTGACCACCTGCTGGGGCGTACGGAACTCGCCGCCGCCGTGATCGACCGGCAGAAGGACGTGTTCGACGCCTTCTTCGACGCCGCCCCGATGTCGGACTGGCGGTCGGCCTGCACGTTCTTCGCGGTGGGGTTGCCGATCGCGGCGGACTTCACGCGGCTGATCGCCCCGACGGTCCCGGACGAGACCGCCACGGTCATCGTGGCCGCGCTGGCTGATCGTGGGCCGTTCGAGGCGTTCGCACTGGACTGCCTGCGTGACCTGATGGTCGACGACGCGAGCCGCGACGAGGTCCGTCGGTTGGTCGCCGACATGCTCGGTCGCGTCCTCACCGGCTTCCAGGGGGCGATCGCCGACACGGATGCGCTCCGCGTGCTGCTGTCGTCGACGGATGTCGACGGTGATGCCGTCGTCCGGCGTGCCGCCGTGTCCGTGCTCGAGAACCACCGCCGGCGGATGCACGAGCTCGGCATCGAGGACCTCAGCTAGGCGGCCGGATGCGCTCGACGTGCACGTCCTGCCAGTCGGTCCGGGCCGCCGGGCTGTCGGTGCGCACGTGGCCGCCGCGCGACTCGTCGCGTAGTCGTGCCGAGGTGCGGATGAGGTCGGCCACGTGCACGGCCCGGCGCAGTTCGTTGACCTCCGGGTCGTGCGAGACCATGGCAGCCGTCCGCGCGACGGCGCCGTCGCCGCCGGGCCCCCCGAGCTCCGTGGCCAGGCTGACGAGGTGGTCGCCGAGTTCGTCGAGGCCTGCCCGCGACCGGACCGGCCCCGCCCCGTGCCAGACGGCCTGGCGCAGCCGCCGTCGCAGGTCGTCGAGGTCCCCGGGCTCGGTGTCGTCGAAGGTCGGGGGCGGGCCGGCGTCGCCCAGCGGCCGGTCGAGCAGGTCGGCCATCGCCAGGGCAGCGCGCCGACCGAACACCAGCGCCTCGGCCAGCGAGTTGCCAGCCATCCGGTTCGCGCCGTGGAGGCCGGTCGAGGCGACCTCGCCGGCG
>JBFJMP010000333.1:0-3477 GCA_041633895.1 Nitriliruptoraceae bacterium | reverse complement strand
GTCATCGCGTCGGGCGTGGTCCCCCACTCGTCCTCCATGCCGCCCGCCCACCGCTGCAGCATCTGGCGGTAGTTGGTGCCCTGGAAGTCCTTGGACGTGTCGAGCAGGCCGAGCCCGACGTTGAGGGTCCCGTCGTCGATCGGGAAGATCCAGCCGTACCCGCTGAGCAGGTCCCCCTCCCCGTCACGCAGGTCGAGGAACGACGAGATGTAGGGGTCGTCCCACTTGTGGGAGCGGTAGTAGGTCCGCGCCCCGACGGCCATCGGCCGGTCGGTGCGCCGGTGGAGGCCGGCGGCGATGCCGAGCTTGGACGACGCCCCGTCGCAGGCCACGACGATCGGCGCGCGGACGACGCCGACGTTGTCCTCCTCGTCGCGCCAGGTGACGCCGGCGACCCGGTCCTGGGTGCGCTCGTCCCGCCACACGAGTCCGGTGACGGTGATGCCCTCCCACATCGTGGCACCGTCCTTGACGGCGGTGCGGGCGATCGTCTCGTCGAAGACCATGCGTGCCGAGGTCCCGCCCCAGGACGGCCAGTCGTCCAGCGTCGGCCACGGCAGTTCCATCGTGGTGTGCCCACCGTGGATGCGCAGGCCCTTCTGGACCGCGAAGCCGTCGACGCGGCCGTGCGCCTCGTCGACGAGGCCGAGGTGCAGGAGTTCGGCGATCACGCGCGGCGTGAGGCCGTCGCCACAGATCTTGTCCCGCGGGAAGCGGTCCTTCTCGATCAGGAGGACGTCGTGACCGGTGCGCGCGAGCCACGCTGCCGTTGCCGCCCCGCCGGGGCCGGCGCCCACGACGACGACGTCGACATCCGTGACTTCGGGGGGCATCAGCACGGGCTCCTGTGGGAGTGCGAGACGGGAGGACGGCGAAGGCGGAGTCTATCCGCCGCCCCGGATCAGCCTTCGGCCCGTACCCCGAGCAGGGCGGCCAGCCCGGCAAGCAGTTCGTCGCTGTCGACCAACGTGGCGTCGCCCGGGCGCTCGGGGGTGACGGGGTCGCCGTGGTCGCGCAGTTCGAGGCGCACGACCAGCGACCCCGGGACGTCGTCGCCGGCATCGCGGGCCGCCTGGGCGATGTCGAACACGACCTCGGTCACGACGCCGTCCTCGATGCCGACCGTCCCCGCCACGCGTTCGGGGAACCCGGCGAACAGGTCGTTGAGCATCTGGGCGTCCTCCGCCGACAACCCGCGCTCACCCAACCCGGCAACGGTCGCCAACATCTCCACGACGCGCAGCTCGACGCCGTAGACCGCCGAACCGTCCTCCGCGATCTCGTCGCTGACCTCGACGTACTGCCGCACCAGGTCGGGCAGGGCACCGGCGAGCGTGCCGTCGGCGGGCGCGTCGTCGGACTCGCTGGCGACGTCGACGCCCAACAGGTCCTCCATGTCCGCCGGGTCGAAGGCCCCGGTGACGCCGACCCAGTCCCCTTGGAACAGGGCCGCGATGGCGTTCGTGACCGTGCGGGGCAGGTCCTGTTCCTCGGCGATCCGGGTGAGGTCACTGCCGAGGTCGGGGCGCACCAGCACCGACAGGGGTTCCTGCGTGATGCCGAAGCGCAGGAAGATCTCGTCGTCGCCGAAGCGGCGGAACTCGCCGAGCGGGGCGAGGCCGTACAGGCTGAACGCCATCGTCGCCGTGTCGCCGTCGACGACACCGTCGATCTCGAACAGGTTGAGGCGCGCGACGATCGGCCCCAGCGTCGCGTCCATCGCCTCAAGTGCATCGCGGTCGGCGACCGCCTCGAGGTGGTACGCGAACGACCCCCGGAACGTCTGCTCGAACGACTCGGCGAGGCGCGACGACGGGTCGTCGGACGCTCCCTCCGACGAGCACGACACCGCGAGGAGGACCACGACGAGGACGCCGACCAGCGTTCGCAGCGGCCTGCCCGACACGCACGGGATCATGCGGCCTTCCGACCCCTGTGGAGGGCGACGATCCCGCCCGTGAGGTTCTTCACCTCGACCCCGGTCCAGCCTTCGCCCTCCATCCAGTCGGCCACGGCCCGACGGTCGGGCCAGGCGCGGATGGACTCGGCGAGGTAGCCGTAGGCCGGCCCGTCCGAGGACACGAGGTTCGCCACCCTGGGCAGCGCCCCCATGAGGTAGGTCGTGTAGACCTCTCGGAACGGCGCCCACGTCGGGGCGGCGAACTCGCAGACGACGAGGCGACCGCCGGGGCGCGTCACCCGGGCGAACTCCGCCAGGGCGCGTTGCGGGTCGGGGATGTTGCGCAACCCGAAGGAGATCGTGACGGCGTCGAAGGTCTCGTCGGGGAACGGCAGGGACTGCCCGTCGCCGTTGACCCACTGGATGTCCGGCAACCCACGACGGGCACCCTCGGCCAGCATGTTGAACGACAGGTCCAACGCGGTCACGAGCCGCGCACCCTCGACCAACAGGGCCTTGGCCACGTTCCCGGGGCCCGCGGCGACGTCCAGCACGTGCGCGCCGGCCGGGGCGGCCGCCTTCGCCGTCACGCGCCGCCAGTGCGCGTCCTGACCCATCGACAGCACGGCGTTGGCGAGGTCGTAGCGCGGGGCCACGCGATCGAACATCGCCTGGACGAGCGCCTCGTCCTTGCCGTCGCGCCCGGGCGCCGGCAGCGCCGTTCGTGCTGTGTCCACGCGAGACTCCTGTGAAGTTCTGGGGACAATGTGCCGACGAGTTGACCAGGGACCGCAGGCTACCTGCGTCCCGCCCAGCAGCCGACCCGCCCGCGGGAGTGAGACCGTGCCACGCGACTACTGCCCCACCTGCGCCTCAGACGTCGAGATCTCGTTCGACGGAACCTGCACCGCAGGTCACGACGTCGCCACCCTCGACCTCGGCCCCGAACCGTGGGTCGGGGTCGCGAACGCCGCCACCGCGAACGGGGCCAACACCCTCACCGGGGCCGCGACGGCTGCCGTCGCGACCAACGGCAACGGTTCGCGCAACGGCAACGGCACCGCACTCGGCGTGGACCTCGCGGAGTTCGACCTGACGATCACCCCGGAGGCCTACGCTGGGAACAGATCGGGTCCCACGACGCCGCCCGGTCAGGACACGGTCGATGCCGACCAGCTCGCTGCACTGTTCGCCGACGCCCTCGGCGACCACGCGAGCGAGGCGCCGTCCACGGACAGCGACGTGATGAGCCACCAGAACAGCGACCTCCCCGACGACCCGACGGCCCCGACGGGCGCGCCGGGCACTGCCGAGGCCGCCGGCGGGTCCACGCGCCCGGCCGACACCACACGGGTCGAACTCGAGGACCTGTCGCAGTTGCTGGCCGGTCTCGAACTCGCCGACGCCCCGAGCCCCGCTGCCGAGCCCACCGCGCCGCCGCCACCCCCAGCGGCCACGCCGGCGACGCCCGACCTGCCGCCGCCCCCGCCGCCCGCGGCCACCATGCCTCCGCCGCCGCCCCCGTCGTCGGTCCCACCTCCTGCGGCCTCCGTTCCCCCGCCCCCGCCCCCGCCGCC
>JBFJMP010000332.1:0-3478 GCA_041633895.1 Nitriliruptoraceae bacterium | reverse complement strand
GTGGCGGCACGCATGTTCCAGGCGCTCTCCGACGCCGGGGTCAACATCGAGATGATCTCGACCTCGACCATCCGCATCTCGGTCGTCGTCGCGGAGCAGGACGTCCAGACGGCGGTGCGGGTCGTGCACGACGCCTTCGAGCTCGGCGAGGTCTGACCCGAACTGCGCGCCCTCCCGGCCGCCCGCGCCCTACAGTGCGCCTGTCAACGCGGAGGGGAACCCATGGGCGTGTTCAGCAGCAAGAAGGAACGGGTCGCAGCACTCGAGAAGGTCGCGATCTTCGGGGGACTCCCGAAGACCGACCTCGGTGTGATCGCCCAGCACACCGATGAGGCGACCGTGGAGAGCGGCACCCTGCTCGCGAGGCAGGGACGCGCGCCCAGGCACATGGCCCTGCTGGTCACCGGTTCGGCCAAGGTGAAGCGCAACAAGCGCACCATCGCCACCCTCGGCCCCGGAGACACCATCGGCGAGCTCTCGCTCATCGACGGTGGTCAGCAGACGGCCGACGTGGTCGCCGACGGGCCGTGCGACGTGCTGCTCGTCCCGGCACAGGAGTTCCGCGTGCTCGTCGACGACTCACCCGCGTTCGCACGCAAGCTGATGAAGTCGATGGCCCAGCGCCTCCGCGAAGCCGACGAACACCTGGCCCCCTAGGCGGTCGGCGGGCCCTCCGGGACGTCCCGGACCACGGCGGGGGTCGATCGGACTCGCGTCCGGCGGCGTCGTGCGGCATCCTCGCCACACGCACGTCCCCGACCGTCAGCGATCGTCATGTCCCGCAGCCTCCGAGTCGCCGTCGTCGGCGCCACCGGTGCCGTCGGCGAGGAACTCCGCCGCCTGCTCGACGTCCGTGGTTTCCCCGTCGAGGGGGACCCGCTCTACCTCGCGTCCGCGCGCTCGGCCGGCCGCCGCCTGCCGTGGAAGGACCACGAGGTCACGGTCGAGGAGTTGACGCCGGACTCGTTCGAGGGCGTGGACATCGCGTTGTTCTCGGCTGGTGGGTCACGCTCGCGTGAGTTCGCCCCGATCGCGGCCGCAGCCGGCGCGGTCGTGGTGGACAACTCGTCCGCGTTCCGCCAGGACGACGAGGTGCCCCTTGTCGTGTCCGAGGTGAACCCGGGCGCCATCGCGAACCGTCCGAAGGGCATCGTCGCGAACCCGAACTGCACCACGATGGTGCTGATGGTCGCGGCCAAGCCACTGCACGACGCCTTCGGCCTCCGCGAGATGGTTGCCACCTCGTACCAGGCAGCCGGTGGCGCCGGCCAGGCCGGCATGACCGAGCTCATCGAACAGGCCCGCAAGCTCGTCGAGGACGCCGACGCGCTCCGCCTCGACGGGTTGCGGGCCGAGGCCTCGGTCGACCCCGCGGCCTTCTCCAAGGCGATCGCGTTCAACGTCCTGCCGCACTGTGGGACGTTCGGCGACGACCGCTACACCGACGAGGAGTGGAAGCTCGTCAACGAGTCACGCAAGATCCTCTCGATCGCGTCGCTCCGCGTCAGCCCGACGTGCGTGCGCGTCCCCGTGATGGTCGGCCACTCGCTCGCGGCACGGCTCACGTTCCGCGACGACGTGTCGCGCGCCGCCGCGGTCGAGGTGCTCACCGACGCGCCCGGCCTGGTCATCGAGGACGGCACTGGTGCCGACGGCGAGGAGCTGGCCTACCCCACGCCCCTGGGCTCTGCGGGTCGCGACGAGGTCATCGTCGGACGCATCCGCGAGGACCTGGGCGACCCCAAGAGCCTCAACATCTTCGTCGCCGGCGACAACCTGCTCAAGGGCGCCGCGCTCAACGCGGTGCAGCTGGCCGAGCTCGTGGCCGCCGAGGGCTGATCACCCGGCGACGACGTCCTGGAAGTACCGCCCCGCCCGCGCTCGGGCGGCCAGCAGTGCCTCGATCTCGATGCCGCGGCCCGGACGGGCGAACAGGAACCCCTGACCGCTGTCACAGGCCATGATGCGTGCGGCCTCGAGTTGCGCCATGTCCTCGATGCCCTCGGCCACCGTCTGCAGCTGCAGCGTGTGGCCCATGGCCACGATCGCCTCCACCAGGGCGCCACTGCGGCCGCCGCTCGCGAGGTCGACGATGAACGACCGGTCGATCTTGAGGATGTCGACCGGCAGGTGGTGGAGGTACTGCAGCGACGAGTAGCCGGTCCCGAAGTCGTCGACGGCGAGCCGGACGCCGAGTGCCTTGAGTCGCAGGAGGACGCCCCGCACGTAGGTCGTGTCGTGGACCAGCGTCGACTCGGTGACCTCCAGCGTCAGGTTGCCGGGGTTGATTCCCGACGTGGCCAGCGCCGCCCGTACGTCTGCCTCGATGTCACCGCGCGTCAGCTGGATCGCCGACACGTTCACGGCCACCTGCAGCCCGTCCTCGCTGGGAAAGCGGCGCTGCCACTCGACGGCCTGCCGCGTGGACTCGCGCAGGACCCACGCACCGATCGGCACGATCATCCCGGTGGACTCGGCGAGCGGGATGAAGTCCGCCGGCGACACCAGTCCCATCGACGGGTGCTGCCATCGGACCAGTGCCTCCACGCCGGTGATCGAGCCGTCCTCCAGGTTGACGATCGGTTGGTAGTGCAGCAGCAGTTGATCCTCGCGCACGGCGTCCGTCAGGGCTCGTTCGAGTTCGCGACGGTGGTGCTGACGCGCACGGAGGTCGTCGTCGAACACGACCACGCGAGCCCCGCCACGCCGGCGTGCCTCCGCCATGGCTGCGCCGGCATCGCGCAGGAGGTCGGTCGCGTCCTGGCCGGGCGCCGAAGGGCCACCTGGCAGGATCGCGACCCCGACGGATGCCGTGACCTCGATCGTCGTGCCGTCGACCGCCAGGGGGGCCTGTACGGCCTGCTGGGCGCGCATGGCGACGGTGCGTGCATGGGCGATGTCGCGCACCTGGGGGACGACGATGCCGAAGTCGTCGTCGCCGAGTCGACCGACCGTGTCGGCATCGCGGACGACGGCCCGCAGTCGCGACCCGACCGCCCGCAGGAGGGCATCGCCCGCGGCGTGGCCGTGGTGGTCGTTGACGCCGGCGAAGCCGTCGATGTCGAGCACCAGCAGCGCCGTGGACGTCGCCTCACGGCGGGAACGGGCGACGTCCATGTCGAGGTGGTCGCGGAAGAGGTCGCGTGAGGCGACACCGGTGAGGCGGTCGTGGAACGGGGTGTGCTCGCTGCCGGTCGCTGGCCGGGTGGACTCTCGCAGGGTCACGACCCAGCCGTCGACGGGCGTGTTGCCGCGGTGGTCGGCCAGGGCCATCTCGACGGGGACCCAGCCACCTCCGACCGCAGACATCCGCACGGCGAGGAGGTCGGTGTCGCACCCGGCACCCTCGAGGAGTTGGCGTGCCCGCCTCGCGTCGTCGGGATGCAGCCATGTGGTCAGGTCGTCATGGACCGTGGGGCGAACACCACGCGCGACCAGGGCCCCGGGGACCAGGTCGACGATCGTCCCGGCATCCGTG
>JBFJMP010000331.1:0-3478 GCA_041633895.1 Nitriliruptoraceae bacterium | reverse complement strand
GAGGTCGAGCAGGGTGCCCTGCGCCCCCTCCAGGATGATGTGGCGGTCGGCCTCGAGGGCGGTGTGGATCAGGTCCGTCGTGTCGGCGAGCAACGGACGCAGGCGCTCGGCGTAGCCGAGGTACTCGTCGGCGATCTCCCCGGCGTTCATGGGCAGCCGGTTGTAGAGCTTCGACAGCATCTCGTTCTTGAGGTCGAGCGCGGCCTCGAGCTTCTGACGGAAGATCTTCTCGTCGAAGAGGTCCTGGAAGCGCAGCCCGACGCGCGACGCCTTGTCGGCGTACGCCGGGCCGATACCACGCTTCGTGGTGCCCAGCTTGGCCTTGCCCAGCCGGCGCTCGATCAGCATGTCGAGCTCGCGGTGGTAGGGCATGATCAGATGGGCGTTGCCCGACACCTTGACGCGGCTGTAGCCGTCGACGCCCTGCTCCACGAGCCCGTCGAGCTCCTCGAGGAGCACCTTCGGGTCCACGACGACGCCGTCGGCGATGACCGGCGTGACGTGCGGGTACAGGATCCCCGACGGGATGAGGTGCAGTTTGAACACCTCGTCACCGACGATGACGGTGTGGCCGGCGTTGTTGCCGCCCTGGTAGCGGACGACGAGGTCGGTGGTGTCGGCGAGGAGGTCCGTCGCCTTGCCCTTGCCTTCGTCGCCCCACTGGGCGCCGACGATGATCGTTGCTGGCACGGGAGGTCCTTCCATGACGCCGGGGCACGGCCCGGCCGGAACGAGGGGGAGGACTCGAGGTCCGATGCCGCCCGTGCGAGGCGAGCACCGTGTGTCGATGCTACCCGCCTGCTCACCCCGGCGTCGACCCGGGCGCGACAGGTGAGCGGGTCGGCCGACGGGGCGGAGCGTGTGCGCTGCGAGCCGCGCCCCGATCCGTCACCCCTGCTCGCATCGAACCTGTACGAAACCTACCGTCCGGTCCACACCCGACAGGAGACGTCCGTGGCGGCACTGCGCATCGGCGAGGTCGCCCGGCGAACCGGCGTGCCCGTCACCACGCTGCGCGCGTGGGAGCGGCGGCATGGACTGCTGGACCCGCAGCGGACCGACGGCGGCCACCGCCGCTACGGACTCGCCGACGTCGAACGCGTCCAGCAGATGCAGGCGTTGCTGGGCGACGGGTGGGGCGCCGACGCCGCAGCGGCCGAGGCCCGGCGACGCGTGGATGCGCAGGGCGAACCGTCCGCGCCGCGTGTCCTCCGCGACTTCCACGGCGCGGAGCGCGTGGTCGCCGACCTGAGCGACGCCACACGGCACTTCGACGGGACACGCATCAGCGAACTGGTGGACGACACGCTGGCGCACTTCGACGTCGCGGAGGCGCTCGACCTCGTGCTCATGCCGTGGATTCGCCACGTGGGCGACGGCTGGGAGGACGACCCCAGCGCCATCGCTCGCGAGCACTTCGCGTCCAACGCGGTCCGAGTGCGCCTGCTGCGGCTGCTGCGGCGACGCGTTCGGGTGACCGCGGGCCACCTCGTCGCCGTGGCTCCCGAACACGAGGACCACGACCTGGGGGTGCTCGCCGCCGCGACCGTGGCCGTCGACGACGGCTGGCGCGCGACGTTCCTCGGCGCACGCACGCCGACCCCCGCCCTGCGTGGACTGCTGGCGGCGGCCACTCCCGACATCGTGCTCGTCGGCGCGGTGGGGCGACCTGCCGCACGGCGCTTCCTCGACGAGGTCCAGCACGAACCCCTCGGCACCCGCCTGATGATCGGCGGGGCCGGGTTCGCAGCCGAGGACCTCAGCCGACTGCCGCCCGACACGGTGCTGCACGACGGCAACTACCGCGAGCTGGCGGCCACGTTGGCCGGCTGAGGTCGTGTGCCCGAGGTCAGGCTGGGCGGGTCAGCGCGAGATCCGGAACTTGATCCGCACGTGGGTGTGGTACTCGCTGATCTGGCCGTCCTCGACGACCGCGGAGGTGTCGAGGACGGTCATGCCGTCAACGCCGCGGAGTGTCTTGGCCGCTTCCTCGAGCGCCTTGTGCGCCGCGTCGTCCCACGACTCGGTCGACACGCCGACGAGGTCGATCGTCTTGATGACACCCATTGCTCGTCCTGCCTCAGCCCTGTGCGGACTGGTAGACGTCGATGAACCGCTTGAAGTTCGCGCCGATCTGCTGCGCAGCCTCCTCGCGGGACATCTCCCCGGCCAGGAACGCCTTGACGCCACCGGTCCAGATCGACCGGCCGATGGCGAACCCGGCGTAACCCTCGACCGGAGCGCCCTGCTCGAGCCAGTGGTCCACGGCGGCGTCGTCGGCACCGCGCCCGAGGACGACGGCGCAGACGTTGTCGCGACCGTCCGAACGGATCAGGGTCGCCAGCCGCTCGCAGTCGGCGCGGTCGTCGAGGCCCTCGATCTTCCAGATGTCGGGCTCGATGCCGGCGGCGAGGATCTGCTCGATGCTGGCCATCGTCAGGTCGGGACGGATCTCGAGGTCGTAGCGACGCGAGTCACCGTCGACCTTGGCCATGTCGGCGTCGGTCGCCGGGACGAGCAGCTCGAACAGGTACGTGCGGTCGTTGGCGTGCAGCCAGTCACCGAGGCGCTTGAGGCGCTCGCCCTGGACGCGGTTGTCGTCGGCGTCGTCGCCCGGGTTCCAGCGCACGAGCACCTTCGAGAACGAGGGGTCGAACTTCTCGATGTGGGCGCCGAAGTCGTCGCCGTACTCGAAGTCGAAGAGCGGCTGACCCGACTTCTCGACCGGCATGGCGAACTGGAACCCGCGCTCCTTGGCGGCGCGGGCCACGGCCTCGCCCATCTCCTCGTCGACGAGGACGCCGGCCTTGTCCGCAGGGGCACCCTGCTCGATCGAGGACAGGAAGCCCTCCCACACGAGCGACTTGGTCGACTTGAACTGCTCGACCTGCTCCGGCGTGGCGTCGTCACCCGCCCCGAACATCTTCTTGAAGCTGCCGCGGTGGTCGAAGGCGAGGATGAAGAGCGTGCCGTCGTAGCCGAGTGCCATGGGAGAGTCCCTTTCACGTGCGGGCGAGTGCGGGTCGTGGGTCGTGGCGGGATCACGGGCCGCTGAGCCGGATCCCGGGATCGGTCCAATCGATCCTAGTGGCGCGACCTCCGGCAACGGTCCCTCGTACCAAACGGACACCGCGGGTCGCGCGCACCGCTCACGGGCGCGTGAAGAAGACCAGCGCCATCGCCACGATGGTCGTGACCCCACCGATCACCGCGGCCGGCAGGCCCAGACGGTCACCCTTGAGGTGCGCGATGCTGCCCACGCCCATCGCCGCGACCCCGAGCAGGACCCCCAGCCCGAGCACGAACGGGGCCACCAGGGCACACACGAGCGCCACGACCGCGTACAGGCGGGCACGGGCGGTGGGGATGACGGGCACGTCGACGGGATCGCTCATGGCACCAGCGTAGGCCCATCGTGACCGTGGCCTCACCCGCCGTTCATCGACTGCTCATCGAGGCTCCGTACGGTCGGCAGCGG
>JBFJMP010000330.1:0-3482 GCA_041633895.1 Nitriliruptoraceae bacterium | reverse complement strand
GATCGGGCGGACCGGCTGCGCGAGGCGATCGCGGACGTGGACGTCACCGCGATCGTGCAGACCCACGGCCACTGGGACCACGTCCGCGCGTGGGAGGCGCTCGCCACCGACCCGGGCCTGCCGGTATGGGGGCACGAGGGCGACGCCGACCTCTTCCCCGCCGCGGTCGATCGCACCCTGGAGGACGGGGACGTGCTCACGATCGGCGACGTCGCCGTCGAAGTCCTGCACACGCCTGGTCACACAGACGGGGCGTTGCAGTTCCTGGTTCGTGGCGCGTCGCGACACCACCTGTTCTCCGGGGACAGCCTGTTCCCCGGCGGCCCCGGGAACACCTGGGGAGACGCCGACAGGTTCGCCCAACTCATGGACGTGCTGGAGTCGCGCATCTTCGGGGCGCTGGCGGACGACACGTGGGTCTACCCCGGGCACGGCGACGACACCACGCTCGGGGCGGAACGCCCGTCGGTCCCCGAATGGCGCGAGCGCGGTTGGTGACCGATCGACCGGACGACCGTCACCCACCCTCGCGAAGGGTTCGACCCAGCCGCAGCGCCCCGAGCCCGAGGAGGACCGCCGCCATCGCGAACAGGACGCCCACCTCGGGGAGGACGTCGCCGACTCCCCCGTCGCGCCGAACGAGGTCGGCGAAGGCCTCGTAGGCCCACGAGTGCGGCACCACGTCGGCCACGGCGCGGACGGCGTCCGGCATCAGTTCCAGGGGCAGCATGCTGCCGCCGATGGCGGCCAGTCCAAGCCCAAGGCCGACACCGATGGCGCCCGCCTGCTGCTGCGACCGGGCAACCGAGCCCAGGAGGAGCCCGGCGCCGGCGGCAGCCGCTGCGAAGGCCAGCAGCACCAGCCCGGTACCGACGGGACTCCCCCAGTTCACGCCGAACAGGAGCGCGGTGCCGACCACGATGTAGATGCCCTGGACCAGTGCGACACCGATCCGGCCGAGCGCTTCGCCCGCCAAGAGGACCCGTGGGCTGAGCGGGTGCGCGAGGAGCCGCCGGGTGACGCCGTACTCACGGCTCTGGATCAACGCCGCAGCGTTGGTCAGTGACGACAGGAACACGAACAGCAGCAGGTTCTGGACCGCACCGAGGTCGAAGCGGCCCAGACCGTCGAAGATGCCGCCCGCGCTGTCGTCGAGGTGACGCTCGACGCGGACGCCGGGAAGCAGGCCGAAGACCGCCCCGGCCTCGTCGATCGCCCCGGCGAGGCTCGTGCCGTCGAGCACCTGGATGACGTCCGCGACCGTGACGACCACGCCGACTCGAGCGACGGCGGGACGGACCAGCGCCTCGATCCCGGCCGCCGAGCCCCCATCCGGCCCGACGAACTCCACGACGCTGGGCTCCCGCGTCCGGATCAGCTCGGAGAACCCGAACGGGACGATGACCCCGCCGTCGACCTCCTGCCTGGCGACGGCGTCCAGGACGGCCTGGCGGTCGTCGAGGCGGACCAGTTCCGCGTCGACCTCGCCCAGGGACGCCAGGACCTGCTCGGCCTCGGGCCCTCGATCCACCACCGCGACGGCGAGGCGCAGTCCGCGGTCGCCTCCGAACTGGGTGCCGATGAGCACCACCAGGAGCATCGGGAACACGAACACGAAGAAGATGTTCGACCGGTCGCGGAACAGGCGCCGGACCGCGGTGCCGGCGATGGCGAGGATGGCCGCGAGGTTCACGACGTCCTCCTGGACAGCAGGATCCCCACACTGGCGACCACCACGCCGAAGGTCGCCATGGCGACCAGCGCAGGCACGACGTCGGCCAGCCCCCCACCCGTGGACGTCTCGCCGAGTCCGTCGATGAACCAGGCGTGGGGGGTCAACCTGGACAGCCACAGGACGAACCCCGAGTCCTGCGCGATCGGGAAGAAGGCACCACCGAACATCCCGAGCACGATGGCGATGACGCTCTGCCACACGTTCGCCTGCTCCGGCGTCGTCGCCACCGCCGTGACGACGGACACGATCGCCGTGGCGCTGAGGACGGCGAAGACGACGAGCAGGAGGACCGGCAGCGGTGCGCCCCAGTGGGCGCCGAGGAGCACGTCGGCCGCCACCATCAACGTGATGACCGAGACCAAGCCGACGACAAGGCTCGTCAGCGCCTTCCCGGCAAGGATGTGCCAGCGCGGGATGGGTGCTGCCTCCAGTCGGACGAGCGTGCCGTCCTGACGTTCGCCGAGGTAGCTGAGGACCCCGAACTGGACGGTGAAGAAGAGGAAGAAGATCGCCATCCCGGCGGCGAGGTAGGTCGTGGTGTCCAGCGACGAGGTCGAGGCAGGAACGCTGACCAGGGCGACGCGTGCGTCGACGGACGTCACCGCCCCGATCAGGTCGCGCCGCTGCTCGTCGTCGAGGTCGACGCGCCCCACCACCACCTCGGCCGCCAGTTGTCCCTGGACCTGCAGGACGTACTGCTCGGCGATCGCGGCGGCGACCTCCAGAGCCAGCCCGCGATCGTCGCGTCCATAGACGTCGATGCTGGCGTCCTGACCGCTGCGCAGCCGCTGGGTGAAGTCGGCGGGCACCACGAACCGGACGTCGGCCTCCGTCGGCGGGCGTCCCGGGTCGGCCAGTCCGGCCGGCGTGGACAACGACGACGCCATCCCGTCAGCCGCCAGCAGGTCCACGACCACGGGCAGGTACTGGCTGGCGAACGGAGCGCCGAGGTCACCGTCGTCCTCCGCGATGACCTCGATGTCGAGCCGATCGAGCCCACCGCCGGTGACGCCCCCGAACACGAGGTCGAACACGACCATCAGTCCGAACGGCACGACGAACATCATCAGCAGCGCGCTGCGGTCACGCATGCGCTGCCGCAGGTCCTTCGATGTGATCGCCCAGATGATGCCCACGTCAGTCCCGCAGGGCCTTCCCGGTCAGGTGGAGGAACACGGTCTCGAGATCCGGTTCCACCACCTCCACCGTCTGGATCACGAGCCCGGCTGTGGCGGCCGCCTCGAGCACGCCCGCCACGCCATGACGTGCGTCGGCCATGCCCACGTCCAGGCCACTGCCCGCGCGCACCACGCTGTCGACCCCGCCCAGTCCCCGGAGGGCGTGCGCCACGACGTCGAGGTCACCCGACCCAGTCAGGCGAACACGGTCCCCCTCGCCGATGAGCGCCATCAGCTCGCGACGGGTCCCCTCGGCCTGCAGGCGCCCCTGGTCGATGATCCCGACGCGGTCGCAGAGGCGCTGGGCCTCCTCCATGTAGTGCGTCGTGTAGACGACGGCCCGTCCTTCGTCCGCAAGGCCCTCGACGGTGGCCAGGATCGCGTTGCGGCTCTGCGGGTCCACGCCGACCGTCGGTTCGTCGAGGATCAGCAGGCGCGGCTGGTGCAGCAGGCCGATCGCGATGTTCAGGCGCCGCTTCATCCCGCCCGAGTAGTCCTCGACCCGGTCATCTGCACGGCCATCGAGACCCGCGACCTCCAGCCCCGCCCCGACCGTTGACCGGAGCGCG
>JBFJMP010000329.1:0-3508 GCA_041633895.1 Nitriliruptoraceae bacterium | reverse complement strand
GTGATCCTCGCCCAAGCCCCCGTGGCCCCGTCCGACATCGCGTGGTCGACGTTCGCACCTGAACTCGTCGTCCTCGCGGTCGCCCTGCTCCTGATGCTGCTGGCCGTCGCCGGTCGTCGTCGCATGCTCGTCGTCGCCCCGGTCGCCGTCGTCGGCGCCGTCGTCGGCATCCTGCTGATGGGCGCCGACCACACCGCGCCCGGCATCATCGCGATCGTCCTCAGCGCCGGCACGCTCGCCGCGACCGTCGGCCTGGCCGCATCGCCGCCCACGCTCCACGCCTGGATCGGTGGCCTCGGCGCCGCCGGGGCGCTGGCGATGACCGTGTGGCAGGCCGCCGTCCCCATGGACGTGTCCGAGGCCGGCCTGTTGGTGCAGACGGCGATGGAGGGTTCCATCGCCCTCGACGGCGTGGCCCTGTTCACCCGCATCACCGTGTACGCGACCACCCTGCTCGTGCTGCCGCTGGGCCACGCCTACCTGCGGGAGCGCCAGGTCCACCGCGCCGAGTTCGAACCGCTGTTGCTGCTGTCGGCTGCCGGCATGGCCGTGCTGGGTTCGGCGAACGACTTCATCACGATCTTCGTCGGCCTCGAGGTCCTCTCGATCTCGCTGTACGTGCTTGCCGGCATCGCCCGCCGCGACCGGCGCTCGCAGGAAGCCGCCATCAAGTACTTCGTGATGGGCGCGGTCGCCTCGGCGATCCTGCTGTACGGCATGGCCCTGCTCTACGTCACGACCGGGTCGCTCGACCTGCCCGGCGTCGGCGAGGCCCTCGGCCTGTTCGACACGAACTACCGCGTGTCGGTCATCGGCATGGTGCTGGTCGTCGTCGGCCTCGGCTTCAAGGTGGCACTCGTCCCGTTCCACCTGTGGACCCCCGACGTGTACGAGGGTGCCCCGACCAACGTCACCGCCTTCATGGCCGCTGCCACGAAGGCCGCCGGGTTCGCGGCCCTGCTGCGCATCTTCCTGCTCGCCTTCGGCGTCTTCGACGAGCTGTGGGTCCCCGTCCTCGCGGTGCTCGCCGCCGCCTCGATGATCTACGGCGCGATCGTCGGCATCATCCAGCAGGACGTGAAGCGCATCCTCGCCTACTCGGCCATCGCGCACGCGGGCTACGCCGCCATCGGCGTCGCATCGGCATCGGGCGACGGCATCTCGGCCACGCTCTGGTACCTGCTGACCTACGCCGTCTCGACGCTTGCCGCGTTCGGCGCCGTGATCGCCATCGAGCGCCAGAACCAGCGCGCCGTGACGCTCGCGGACCTGCGCGGCCTGGGACGCACGTCGCCGGCCCTGGCCGGTCTGCTGACCGTCGCCCTGCTCTCGCTGGCCGGCATCCCGCCGACCGCGGGCTTCATCGGCAAGCTGCAGGTGTTCACGGCAGGCGTCGACGCCGGGCTCCAGTGGCTCGTCGTCATCGGTGTCGCATCCAGCGTGATCGCCGCCTTCTACTACCTGCGCCTCATGGGGATGATGTTCCTCGAGGAGCCGGAGGAGGGTGCCAGCGAGCCGGCCTACTCGACCGGCTGGAGCCTGGCGGTCAACCTGTCCGCCGCGCTGGTCGTCTACCTCGGCCTGCAGCCCACCCTCCTGCTCGACCTGGCAAGCAAGTCCGCTGAACTCGCCCGCTGAGGCCACGAAGGTGACCTGTTGACGACTCCGCGTCAGGTGTCCATCCCGGGCCCCGTCCTCGACCAGCTCGAGAGCCACGGTCTCCACGTCCTGCCCATCCTCGACCGCGTCGAGGACCTGCTGATCGAACAGGTGCGCTCGTCCGACGCGTTCATGGACCGGGCGGCGACGTACCTGATCTCGGCGGGGGGCAAGCGCTTCCGGCCGATGATGGTCGCCCTGTCGGGCCACGTCGGCGACGCGGACCGCCACGGCATCGCCGAGGCCGGCGTCATCGTCGAGTTGGTGCACCTCGCCACGCTCTACCACGACGACGTGATCGACGAGGCCCCTGCGCGACGCGGGACGCCGTCGGCCAACGCCCGCTGGGACAACACCGTCGCGATCCTGACCGGGGACTACCTGTTCGCCCGGGCGTCCGAGCTGTCGGCGGACCTCGGCGTCGAGGTCACGCGGATCATGGCCCGCACCCTCGCCGAGCTGTGCGAGGGCCAGGTCGCCGAGGTCCAGGGCTCCGAGGGCGCGCTGCCGCCGGACGTGCCGCGGCTCGACCCGACGCTTGACCACTACCTGCGCGTCATCTCGGGCAAGACCGCGTCGCTGATCGCGACGTCGTGTCGCTACGGGGCGCTGCTGAGCGGTTGCGAGCCGGACACCGTCGAGTCGCTGGCGCAGTACGGGTGGAACGTCGGCATGGCGTTCCAGTTGTCCGACGACCTGCTCGACATCGGCTCCGACCACGAGCAGTCGGGCAAGACGCCGGGAACGGACCTGCTCGAGGGCGTTCGCACCCTCCCGGTGCTGTACGCGTTGGAGGACGACCCGGAGGGTGAGCTCGGCAGCCTCGTCCGGGGGCCGGTGTCCGAACAGGACCTGCCGCGGGCGCTGGAACTGCTGCGCGGTTCCGACGCCATGGCGCGTGCGCGTGACACCGCCCGCTCCTACGTCGAGGACGGTGTGGCGCATCTCGAGGCACTGGGTGACCGCCCCGTCGTCAAGGCGCTCACCCGCCTGGCCGAGTACTCGCTGGACCGCGTCGGCTGAGCCCGGCGCCAGGGACATGGCGAAGGGCCCGGCAGCGCCGGGCCCTTCGTGTGCCTGTCAGGTCAAGCGGTCACTCGGAGTAGACCGACTCGCAGCTGACCTCGAACCCGCGGTCACCGCAGGTGTTGCCGTACTGCTCGTAGCGCGAGCCCACCGGTGAGTCGAAGTAGAGGGCGTCGCAGTCCGCGCCGGAACCGGCTTCACAGCCGTCCCAGAGCGCGTCGAGCTCCGCGTCGTCGCCGTAGTCGCACGGGTCGACGTCGGCCGTGGCGCAGTCGATCGGCTCCTCGTCGTCGACGTCGCCACCGTCGCCACCGTCGCCGCCGTCGAGGCTGTCCGCGAGGTCGCCCAGCGAACCGAGCATGCACGTGGTGATGGCCTCGGCCGCGTCCTGGGCCTCGTCGTCGCTGCCGTCGGCCTCGGCGTCGAAGTTGTCGACATCGCCGAGACGGTCCTCACCGAACTCGTCGATGATGCAGTTGGCCGTCTCGTCGTCGACGTCCAACAGGCTCTTGAGGTTGTCGACTGCGGTGGCGCGGTCACCCTCGGCGCCGCCGCCACAGGCCGTCAGGGCCAGCACGGCCACGCCGGCCAGTGCCATCCCTCGCATCTTCACACTACGCATCAGGTGTCTCCGTCATCGGGTGGGAACGTCGCCCCGACAAGTTCCCCCGTCAACAGCGACCGGTGATTACTACCACGAAATGCGCGTTCGGCCGGCCTTCGTGTCGTGTCGCCCCTACGACGTGACCAGATCGCCGAGGTGCGCGACGTCGCTGAAGGCCTGCAGCGAGAAGATGTGGCCGTTGGCCACGGGGACGGTCCG
>JBFJMP010000328.1:0-3512 GCA_041633895.1 Nitriliruptoraceae bacterium | reverse complement strand
TCGAGGTCGAGGAACATGATCGTGAAGCCGCCGAGTGTGCGACGGGTCTGGGCCAGTTCGATCTCGATCTGGTCGAGGAACAGGCGCTGGTTCGGCAACCCGGTCAGGGGGTCGTGTTGGGCCAGGTACTCCCGGCGGGTGCGCAGGCGCACCTGCCGCGCCAGCAGCCACACGACGAGCAGCGGGATGACGAAGGCCCCGATGATGGCGACCCACTCGCGATCCTCGGTACCCGTGAGGTCGAGGACGGCGGCCAGTGGGCCCAGCAGCAACGGGACGAGGACCGTGAAGAAGTTGGTCGCGCGCAGGTCCGGTCCGGCGACCGGCAGGGTCGGTCCGGGATCAGCGACAGAGGGGTGCATCACCGCGCCGGACCAGGCGACGACTCCGGCGAGCAACAGGGCGGTCGGCGGCGCCGCCGACAGCTGGCTGCTGGCGATGAGCAGGTCGATGGCTCGCAGTGCAGAGGCCGCAAGCACCAGGATGGCACCGCCCGCAGCGAGCCAGATGGGCAGGTGCGAGTCCGGGGAGGCCTCGGACACGTGCACGAGCAGCCACAGGGTCGCCAGGGCGAACAGGGGAGTGAGCGTCGTCGCCAGCAGCGTCGTCATCCCGACGACCGGGATCTCCGTCGTCGTCGTCCCGACGATGAAGGCGATGGACGACGTGGCGAGGAGGACCTCGAGGGTCGCATCCATCGCGCGACCTCGCGACGTGCGATCACGCAGGACGCCGGCCATCCCGATGGCCGACAGCAGCGCGGCAAGGGCGAGGAGCACGGCAGCGACGCCGGGCGTGCCGTGGCGCTCCACCAGGGTCGAGATCGGCAGCAGGATCACGCCAGCGAGGATCAGCTGCCACGAGCGCATCCACCAGAGGCGGGAGCCCGGGCGCCGCAGATGGATTCCGGTGGCGGTGAGTGCGACCAGCAGTGCACCGACCGCAGCGGCGTTGGGATACGACAGGGCCACGCCGCCCATCAGGACGACGCCCACGACGACTGACAGTCCCACCTGCACCCCGGCCCTTCCCTCGCCCCTGCATGGTCGAGTTTCCAACCATGTCGTCGGCTCAAGGGAAGCGTATGTTGAGCGCGCAGGGGGCGTTTCAGGCGTCCTGGACGCGTTCCTGGATCGCGGCGGCCACGGCGATGACCCGTCTGGCCTGTTCGACGTGCAGGTTCTCGATCATGCGACCGTCCACCGTGACCACGCCCTGACCAGCCGCCTCGGCCGCCTCGAACGCGTCGATGATGGTCCGGGAGCGCTCGATCTCGTCGGCCGAGGGCGCCCAGACGCGGTTGGCGGGCTCCAGCTGCTTCGGGTGGATCAGGGTCTTGCCGTCGAAGCCGAACTGCCGCCCCTGGACGCACTCGGCCTCGAAGCCGTCCGCGTCGTCGAGGGTGTTGAAGACACCGTCGAGGATGACCTTGCCAGCCGCGCGGGCGCCCGTGACGCAGGCCGACAGCCCGAAGAGCAGCGGGGCGCGTCCCGGCACGAACTCCGCCTGCAGTTCCTTCACGAGGTCGTTGGTGCCCATGACCAGCACGGCGAGTCGTGGGTGCGACGCGATGTCGGCCGCGTTGAACACGGCCTCCGGCGTCTCGAGCATGGCCCAGATCGCGAGGTCGTCGGGCGCGCCCGCTGCGGTGAGCGCCTGCGCGACCTGTTCCACCTCGGCGCGCGTGTTGACCTTGGGGATGACGACCGCGGCCGCCCCCGACGTGGCGATCGCCGCGATGTCGTCGTCGTGCCACTGCGTCCCGATGCCGTTCGCGCGGATCGTGACCTCGCGCGGGCCGTACTCGCCCGACGATGCGGCGGCACAGACGCGCGCGCGGGCGTCAGCCTTGGCGTCGGGCGCGACCGCGTCCTCGAGGTCGAGGATCAGGGCGTCCGCGTCCAGGCCCTTGGCCTTCTCGAGCGCGCGTTCGTTGGCGCCGGGCATGTAGAGCACGGAGCGGCGGGGGCGGAGCGAGGTCATGGTCAGGCCTTGTTGGACGGCGCCGGCAGGGGCGGTCGGATCAGAGGTCGTAGGCGGCGGCCAGGTCCTCGTCGCGCTCGGCGAGGGCGCGGGCGAGGTCCAGCACGACCTGGCACTGCTTGAAGGTGGCGTCGTCCTGCATCTTCCCGTCGATCATGACGGCGCCGGCGCCGGTCTCGCCCATGGCCTCGACGACCTTCTTGGCCCACGCGACCTCGTCGACCTCGGGCGAGAAGACCTTCTTGGCGATGTCGATCTGAACCGGGTGGAGGCTCCACGCGCCGACGCACCCGAGGAGGTAGGCGTTGCGGAACTGGTCCTCGCAGGCCACGACGTCCTTGATGTCACCGAACGGCCCGTAGTAGGGGAGGATGCCGGCGGTGGCGCAGGCGTCGACCATGCGGGCGACCGTGTAGTGCCACAGGTCCTGCTGGTAGGTGGGGCGACCTGCGGCGTCGATGTCGCCGGACTCCGGCGGGTCCTGACGGACGAGGTAGCCCGGGTGGCCGCCACCGACACGGGTCGTCTTCATGCGGCGCGACGCGGCGAGGTCCGCGGGGCCGAGGGACAGGCCCTGCATGCGCGGGCTGGCGAGCGCGATCTCCTCGACGTTGGCGACACCGCGCGCCGTCTCGAGCAGGGCGTGGATGAGGATGGGGCGGGACACGCCCGCGCGCGCCTCGAGCTGGGCGACCAGCCGGTCCGCGTAGTGGATGTCCTCGGGACCCTCGACCTTCGGAATCATGATGACGTCGAGCTGGTCACCGATCTCCGTGACGAGGCGAGTGAAGTCGTCGAGCACCCACGGCGAGTCGAGCGAGTTGACGCGGGTCCACAGCTGCGTGTTGCCGAGGTCGACGGTCTTGCCGATCTCGACCAGGCCTTCGCGCGCCTTCTCCTTGTTCTCGATGAGGATCGCGTCCTCGAGGTTGGCGACGAGCACGTCGACCTTGGGGGCCAGGCCCGGCAGCTTCGCGACCATCTTCTCGTTCGACGGGTCGAAGAAGTGAAGCATCCGCGACGGTCGGAACGGGATCTCCCGGGCCGGGGTCGGGGCACCGACGGCCAGCGGGGCGAAGAAGTCCTTGGGAGAACGCACGTGAGGGCCTTTGGGGACGCGGGCGGGACGCGGACAGCGTAGATGCGGGCACGTCGCGCCCGGAACTGATGCCGGCCTCAAGTTGCGCCGACGGTGAACCCCGGACGACGATGCCCACAGATCCTGTCATCGCCGTCTCGCCCCTCACGACCCTGAAGGACGCGCCATGCCCACCGAAGACTTCGGCCGCTACCTCGACGACTTCGAGGTCGGCGACATCTACAAGCACTGGCCCGGGAAGACGATCACGCAGGCCGAGGACATCCTCTTCTGCTCGATCACGATGAACCAGCACCCGCTGCACAGCGACGACAACTACGCCGCGGCCGCGACGCCGCACGGCAAGGCCATGGTCGTCGGCAACCTCGTCTACTCGATCGTGCTCGGCCAGTCCGTGCCGGACGTGTCGGGGCGTGCGATCGCGAACCTC
>JBFJMP010000327.1:0-3561 GCA_041633895.1 Nitriliruptoraceae bacterium | reverse complement strand
GGCATGAGCGCGGCACCGCAGGCGCGGCGCCGCCGCGCCGCCGACGACCTCGAGATCGTCGCGTTCGAACGCGGGAACGACACCTCCTACAGCGCCTGCGGGATCCCGTACTGGGTCGCCGGACTGGTCGAGGACCGGGAGGACCTGATCGCCCGCTCGCCGGAGGAGTTCCGCGAGCGCCAGCAGATCCAGGTCCACCTGCGGTCCGAGGTGGTCGCGGTGGACGTGGACCGACGCACCGTCGAGGTGTGGGACCACGACGCAGGGACGGCCCGTCACGAGGGCTGGGACCACCTCCTGCTCGCCACCGGGGCGGCACCGATCCGCCCGCCCCTGCCGGGGCTGGACGTCGGGGGTGTGTTCGGCGTCCAGACCCTCGACGAGGGCGCGGCCGTCCATGCCTTCATCGACGAGCACGACGTCCGCCGTGCCGTCGTGGTGGGCGGTGGCTACATCGGCCTCGAGATGGCCGAGGCGATGGTCGAGCGCGGGATCGAGGTCCACCTCCTCCAGCGCAGCGCCCACCTGATGCCGACCCTCGACGCCGAGATGGGCGAACTCGTCGCCGAGGCGCTGCGGGCACTGGGCGTCCACGTGCACCTCGAGCGCCCCGCGACGTCCTTCGAGGCCGGACCGGACGGCAACGTCGTCGCCGTGGGCACGCCGGACGGAGACCTGCCAGCCGACCTCGTGTTCCTCGGCCTCGGCACGCGGCCACGCGCGGACCTCGCCGTGGAGGCGGGCATCCCCGTGGGCCACACCGGCGGGATCCTCACCGACGCCTGCCAGCGGACCATCATCGAGGGCGTCTGGGCGGCCGGCGACTGCGCCGAGACGTTCCATCGAGTGGCCCGGCGCGGGGTCGCGATCGCGCTGGGCACGATCGCCAACAAGCAGGGTCGGGTGGCGGGCATCAACCTCGGCGGGGAACCGGCCACGTTCCCGGGCGTGCTCGGCACGGCGATCACCCGCGTGTTGGACACCGAGATCGCGCGTACCGGGCTCACCTCGTGGGAGGCCGCCGAGATCGGCCAGCCGTGCGACGTCGTGACCATCGAGTCGACCACGACCGCCGGCTACTTCCCCGGCGCGAGCCCGATGCAGGTCCGGATGACGTTCGATCCGTCCGACGGACGGGTGCTGGGCGCCCAGATCGTGGGCGGCCCCGGGGCGGGCAAGCGCATCGACACGGTCGCGACGGCGCTGTGGAACGAGATGACGGCGGGGGAACTGCTGAACGTCGACCTCGCCTACGCGCCGCCGTTCAGCGGCGTGTGGGACCCGGTCCTCGTCGCCGCGCGCAAGGCGTGGCAGGCGACGCGCTGAGGATCAGCCGCGCCCGCGCGTCCGCTGGCGTCCGCCGCCGCTGGACTTCTCGATGAACTCGACGACCTTGCCGGCCACGTCGATGCCGGTGGCGCCCTCGATGCCCTCGAGGCCCGGCGACGAGTTCACCTCGAGCACCACGGGGCCGTGGTTCGAGCGCATCAGGTCGACACCGGCCACGTTGAGGCCGAGGATCCGCGCGGCGCGCTTCGCCGTCGCCCGCTCCTCCGGCGTCAGGCGGACCTTGCTGGCCGTGCCGCCCCGGTGGACGTTCGAACGGAACTCGCCCGGTGCAGCGGTGCGCTCCATCGCGGCGACGACCCGGTTGCCCACCACGAACGCGCGGAGGTCGGAACCGCCCGCCTCCTTGATGAACTCCTGGACGATCACGTTGGCATCGAGCTGGCGGAAGGCGCCGATGACCGACTCGGACGCCTTGCGGGTCTCGGCCAGCACGACGCCCATGCCCTGCGTGCCCTCGAGGAGCTTCACGACGAGCGGGGCGCCGCCGACCAGGTCGATGAGGCCGTCGATGTCCTTGGTCGAGTGCGCGAACGACGTGACCGGCAGGCCGACGCCTTCGGCGGCGAGCAGCTGCAGTGACCGCAGCTTGTCGCGCGAGCGCTGGATGCCCTGCGACTCGTTGACCGCGTAGACCTGCATCATCTCGAACTGGCGCACCACGGCCGTGCCGTAGAACGTGTGGCTGGCCCCGATGCGCGGGATGATCGCATCGAGGTCCTCGAGCTTCTTGCCGCCGTACCAGACGGCCGGCCGGTGCGACGTGACGTCGATGACGCAGCGCAGGTAGTCGAGGACGCGAACCTCGTGCCCACGCTCCTCGGCAGCCTCCTTGAGGCGGGACGTCGAGTAGAGCGAGCTGTTGCGCGAGAGCAGGGCGATCTTCACCGTGGTGACGTCCGTCGTCGTGGATGGGGGCCAACGCTACAGGTCGCCACGCGTCCCTGTCCGGCCGCGTGGCCGGGGCGCACCCGTGCCGTCGCGGGGCGTGCCCGCCGCGGGCATCAGGGGCAGGTCGTCAGGACGCCAACCAGGCCAGCGTGAAGGTCCCGGCGGTGAGCATGGCGACGCCGCTCATGGCCGCGATGTTCCAGCCCCACCCGCGTGACCACGGCCACACGGGGATGGTGGCCGCCGTGAGGGAGAACAGCACGATCAGCGGCACCAGCGCCCACCACGCGACCGCTTCGGACTCGGCTGCCTGTGCCAGCACCAGGATCGTCATGCCGTGTCCTTGGCGGCCTTCGCCGCGGCCTTGGCGGCCTGCTTGGTCTCGCGCACCTTCAGGAGGGTCTCGGGCGAGGTGACGTCGGCGATCGACCGGTAGCCGTCGAGGCCGTAGTCGCCGGCGGCCTCGCGCCAGCCGTCCGGCGTCACGCCGCACTGCTTGCCCAGCAGGGCCACGAAGATGCGCGCCTTCTGGTCGCCGTAGCCGGGGAGTGCCTTCAGTCGCTTCAGCAGGGTGGCCCCGTCGGGGACGTCCTCCCAGATCGCCTCGGCACGCCCGTCGTGCTCGTCGACGATGGCGCTGCACAGCGCGTGGACCCGCGTGGCCATCGATCCCGGATACCGGTGCAGGGCCGGCTTGTCGCGGAACAGCGCCTCGACCTCGTCGGGGGAGCGGGCGGCGATCGCCGCCGCGGTCAGGGGCTCGCCGAGGCGCTCCTCGAGGCGCGCTGGACCGGCGAACGCCCACTCCATCGCGACCTGCTGGTCCAGCAGCATCCCGATCAGCAGGGCGAGGGGGTTGTCCGACAGCAACTGGTCGGCAACCGGGTCAGCGGTCAGGTGCAGGCTCGGCACGAGGGGCCTCCCTGATGGGTGGCGACGGGCGGTGTCGGTACGAACGGTCCCAACGGTAGTCCGCGGCTCAGGCCCCGTCGGCGGCAGCGGCGGACAACGCCTCGAGTTCGCGCAGGAACCGCACTGCGATGGACTCGGCGAGCTCGGTCGCGCCGGCGGTGTCCTCGACGAGGACGACGCCCGCCACCCCCTCGGTGACCACGACGGCCCAGGCATGGGCGTCGTCACCGCCGGTGACCGGGGCGCTGCCGACGTAGCCGCGGCCACCGACGGCGCCGAGCGCCGTCCCCGCACCGGTGTCCTCCGTGGCGAGGTCCAGCAGGACGCGGAGGTCGCCAGCCGCGGCGGGTGTGAGGTCGCGCGGGGCAGGGCGGTCGTCGTCGGGCAGCAGGAACGGCGCGCGCCAGGTCC
>JBFJMP010000326.1:0-3562 GCA_041633895.1 Nitriliruptoraceae bacterium | reverse complement strand
CCCGACGCCGAGGCCGTGGTGCTCGTCAAGCCCCAGTTCGAGGCCGGGCGCGGCGAGGTGGGCAAGGGCGGCGTGGTGCGGGACCCCGAGGTCTGGCGTCGGGTGATCGCCGAGGTCGCGGCCGCAGCCGCGTCGCTAGGCTGGGGAGGCTTCGACGTGACGGCCTCGCCACTGTTGGGACCGGCCGGGAACGTCGAGTTCCTGGCGCACCTGCAGGTTGCGGACTCGGAGGAACCGGACATGGTCGCGGACCGCATCGCCGCAGCCGTCGACGAGGGCATCGCCCGCTCGGCGGCCGCGTGAAGGTCGGACTGGTCGTCCATTCCGGACGCGAGCCGTCACGTGAGTTGGCGAACGCCGCCGCACACCTGCTGCACGAGTACGGGGTCGAGGTGTCCGTTGCCCGTGAGGGCGACGACCCCGACGGCATCGCGGCGCCCGTCGTCGACCGCGACCAGTTCGCCGACGGCCTCGACCTGGCCATCTCGTTCGGAGGTGACGGGACCTTCCTGCGCGCCGCGCACCTGTGCCGTGAGGCCGGGGTGCCGGTGCTCGGCGTCAACCTGGGGCGCCTCGGGTTCCTCGCCGAGGTGGAACGCGACGACCTCCACCTGGCGATGCGTGCCGTGGGCGACAAGGCGTTCGACATCGAGGACCGGGCGACCCTCGACGTGCAGGTGGTCGCGCCCTCGGGGGAGGTGCTCGCGTCCGGTTGGGCACTCAACGAGGTCTCCATCGAGAAGACGGCCCGCCAGCGACTCCTGCAGATGGACGTCCATGTCGGCGACCACCTGTTCACACGTGTCCCGGCGGACGCCCTGATCGTGGCGACGACCACGGGCTCGACCGCGTACGCCCTGTCCGCGGGTGGTCCCATCGTGTCCCCGCGACTCGACGCGACCCTGGTCGTCCCCGTGGCGCCCCACACCCTGTTCGACCGGACGCTCGTGTGTGCCCCCGATGAGGTCGTCCGGATCGACCTGCCCGAGGACCAGGAGGACGCCGTGGTGTCCCTCGACGGGCGTGAACCGGTCACGGTCACCGCCGGCGGTCACGTGCTCGCCGTGGGTGGCGGGCAGCCGGTGCGGCTTGCGCGCGTCGGGGAACTCGACTTCTACACCCTGGTTCGCCGCAAGTTCGGACTCCGGTGATCCACCGGCGGTGTCGGTGCTGCCTGCTGGCCGGCCGACGCGCGTAGGCTCTCGACGTCTCCGACTCACTCTGGTCCGATGCTCGACGAACTCCACATCACCGCGCTGGGCGTCATCGAGGACGCCACGCTGCGCCTCGCGCCCGGCCTCACCGTCGTGACGGGTGAGACCGGTGCCGGCAAGACGATGCTCGTCACCGCGCTCCAACTGCTGCTGGGGGCCCGGGCGGACACGTCCCTGGTCCGGCACGGCGCCCAGACCGCGATCGTCGACGCCCGCTGGTGCCCGGCACCACCCGAGGCCGCCGACTGGACCGACGATCCGGACGAGCTCGTCGCCACGCGCGAGATCCCCGCCGAAGGTCGCAGCCGCGCCCGCCTGTCGGGACGGCTGGCGCCCGCGACGGCGCTGACCGAGGTGTTCGGGGCGCACGTCGAGGTCCACGCCCAGCACGACCACGTCCGCCTGTCCCAGCCGCGGGTCCAACGGGAACTGCTCGATGCGTTCGCCGGTGATCCACACAACCGCACACTCGCCGCGTACCGGCAGGCGTTCCAGGACTGGGGTGCGGCGCGGAGGCGCCTCGACGACCTGCGCGCCAGCGAGCAGGAACGCGCACGGGAACTCGATCGACTCCAGTACGAGGTCGACGAGATCGTGGCCGCCGACCTCGTGGACGGCGACGACCGCCTCGACGAGCAGATCGACCTGCTCAGCCATGCCGAGGCGGTTCGCCAGGCCTTGCGCGAGGTCAGCGGGGCCCTCGGCTCGGACGGGGCGCAGGACCCCGTGGGGCGCGCGCTGGCGGCCCTGCGCAGCCTGCCCGTGGACACGGACCAGACCCGGGAACTGCGCTCGGCGGTCCAGACGATCGTCAGCCTCATGGCGGATGCGGCCTCCGATGCCCGCCACGCGGCCGACGACGCGGAGTCCGACCCGCGAAGACTCGAGGAGCTGGTCCAACGCCAGCACCTGGTGACCAGCCTGCTGCGCAAGTACGGCCCGGACCTCGCGGACGTGCGTGACTACGCGGACCGCGCCTCGCAGCGCATCGGCCAACTGATGGACGATGCGGACGCGGCCGACGGCCTCGACGACCAGGTGGCGACGTTGGCCGCCGAGGTGGACCGACTCGCCACGGCGGTCCGTGACGGGCGTCGGGTGGCCGGGGACGCGCTCGCCGCCGTGGTGGAGGGGCACCTGGCCGATCTGGCGATGCCGCATGCGTCGTTCCGAGTGGAGGTCGAGCCCACCGAGCCGTCGTCCTCCGGCGCGGACGAGGTCAGCTTCCTGCTGGCCGCCAACCCGGGCGAGCCGCCACGTCCCCTGGGCACGTCTGCGTCCGGCGGTGAGCGGTCACGGGTCGCGCTCGCGGTCGAGGTGGCCCTGGCCGACGTCCACGAGGCGTCCGTGCTCGTCTTCGACGAGGTCGATGCCGGGATCGGTGGCGCGACGGCGATGGCGGTCGGGGAGAAGCTGGCACGACTGGCGGCCGGGGGGCGTCGGCAGGTCCTGTGCGTGACCCACCTCGCGCAGTTGGCTGCCTACGCGGACGTGCACCATGTCGTCGAGAAGGGCATCAGCGACGGCCGCACGGTCACGACCACGCGTCAGGTCCACGACGACGAACGCATCGTGGAGCTGTCCCGGATGCTCGGTGGCGACGCCAGCGAAGAGGGCCTGGCCCACGCGCGCACGCTGTTCGCCGAGGCCGCACGTCGGCGGTCGGCCTGATGACCGAACGGCAACTCCAGTCCCGTCCGGTCCTGCGTGACGCCGGCCCACAGATCCGCTTCGCCTCGCGGCCGCCCCGGCGCACCGGCCGCATGATCGTGCTGGGCGTCCTGGTCGTCCTCGGCCTGGCCGGGCTCGCGGCCGTCGAGGACCCCGGGGTCCCGCCGGTGGCCGTCGACGGGCACACGAATGCCGCCCTCGGGGCCAGTGGTGCCGTCGAGGCACCGTCGCTGGGTGCGGCGACGGCCGAAACGGCTCCCCTGGACGTGCCCGACGACACGGGTGACCTCCCCGTCGTGAACGTCCCGCAGGTGACGCCGCTGGCCACGCTCGGGTCGCTGCGGCTCGTCGTGCCGGCACCCGAGGCGAACCACGCGGTGAAGGGAGCGATCGACGAAGCGCTCAAAGCCAAGGAGGCCGGCGAGGCGAGCGTGATCCTGTTCAATCTCTGCGGACATGGCCACTTCGACATGCAGGCCTACGCCGACTATTTCGCCGGCAAGCTCACCGACCAGAGCTACGCCGAGGCCGACCTCCAGGCCGCGCTCGCCCACCTGCCCAAGGTGGCGTAGCCCAGCTCAGCTCGGATCTTTGGCCGCGGCGCTGCCAAGCCCTGTGATCGCGGCTTCGAGTTGGGCACGGTCGTGGATGCGCAAGGTCCGGCCACCGCGCCGGAT
>JBFJMP010000325.1:0-3580 GCA_041633895.1 Nitriliruptoraceae bacterium | reverse complement strand
TCCGTGTTGCCGAGCTTGGTCTTGGTCTGGCCCTCGAACTGGGGGTCACCGACCTTGACCGAGATGATCGCGATCAGGCCCGACCGCAGGTCGTCACCGGTCAGTGACTCGACGTCCTTGGACTTGAGCAGGCCCTTGTCCTTGGCGTAGCGGTTGATCGCCGAGGTCAGGGCCGTGCGGAAGCCCTCCTCGTGCGTGCCGCCCTCGTGGGTGTTGATCGTGTTGGCGTAGCTGAGGATCGAGTCGTTGAAGTCGCTGATCCACTGCAGGGACAGCTCGACGGACTGTTTGCCGTTGGGACCGTCCTCCTCGGCCTCGAAGTGGATCGGCTCGTGCAGGCCGTCCTTGCCGCGGGTGGTGCGCAGGTGGTCGACGAAGTCCGCCAGCCCGTTCGGGGCGTGGAACTCCCAGGCGCGGGTGATGTCCTGCTCGTCGGTCTGCTCGAACACGCGCTCGTCGGTCAGGGTGATGCGCAGACCGGCCGTCAGGAACGCGGTGTCACGCAGTCGGCGCACGACCGTGTCGACGGTGAACTCGAGCGACTCGAAGATCTCGGCATCGGGGTAGAAGGTGATCGTGGTGCCGGTGTCGGAGGCGTCCCCGATTCGTTCCACGGGTGCCACCGGGACCCCGCGGTGATACTCCTGCCGGTAGAGGCCACCGTCGCGGCGGACCTCGGCGATCAGGCTCGACGACAGGGCGTTGACGACCGAGATGCCGACGCCGTGCAGGCCACCGGAGACCGCGTAGGCCTGGCTGTCGAACTTGCCACCGGCGTGCAGTACGGTCAGCACGACCTCGAGGGCCGAGCGCTGCTCCTTGGCGTGCATGTCCACCGGGATGCCCGAGCCGTCGTCGGTGACGCGGACGCCACCGTCCTCGGTGAGCACCACGTCGATCCGGTCGCAGCGACCGGCGAGCGCCTCATCGACGGAGTTGTCGACGATCTCCCAGATGAGGTGGTGCAAGCCGCGGGCACCGGTCGAACCGATGTACATGCCGGGGCGCTTGCGGACCGCCTCCAGACCCTCCAGGACCGTGATGTTCTTCGCGCTGTAGTCGTTGTTCTGGACGTCGGCCACGATGGTCCTTGAGGTGGGTCACTGGACCCCTGAATCTACCAGCGTCGAGGGGGTGGACCACGATGTCGACGCGCCTGCGGCGCCCCCTCGTGGCACCTGTTCGGGTCAGCCCTCGAGCTCCTCGATGGTGCGCGGCCAGTCCTCCTTGAGCAGGCGGGACAGGGACCGGTCGGCGAGCACCTTGCCGTCGGTCTGGCAGCGCGGGCAGTAGTTGGTCTCGTTGTCGGCGTAGCGGATCCGCTGCACCGGTGTCTGGCACACGGGGCAGGGTTGTTCGTAGCGTCCGTGGACCGCGAAGTCGTCCCGGAACGCGGTGACGTTCGTGGGGAAGCCGTCCCCGGTCTGCTCCCGCAGTCGCGCCACCCAGTCGGTGAGGACGCGGACCGTCGCCTCGTGCAGCCGGGCGACCTCGGCCTCGTCGAGCTGACCGGTGCGGCGCACCGGCGACAGGCCGGCGGCATGCAGGATCTCGTCGCTGAACGCGTTGCCGATCCCGGAGAACAGCCGTTGGTCGGTCAGGGCGCGCTTCAGGGTCCGGTTCTCGCGGGTCAGGGCGGCGGTGAAGTCCTCGGCTGTGGCGTCGAGGGGTTCGATTCCGCCCCGGTCGTGCGTGGCCAGGTCGTCCTCACCGCGCACCAGGAACAGCGACGCACGCTTCTTCGTCCCGGCCTCGGTCAGCAGCAGGGTGCCGCGCGGGAAGTCGAACGCCGCCTGGCCGTACTTGCGGGGGATGGCGGCACCCGGGTCCAGCCACTTCAACCGCCCCGCGATCATCAGGTGCAGGACGAGGAAGAGGTCCTCGTCGGCGAACTCGACGACGATGCGCTTGCCGATGCGCCGCAGGCCCGTGACGACCGCGCCCTCGACGGCGCTGATCGGCGGGTCGTAGCTCTTCAGGAGGGCGAACCCCGCGACGCGCAGGCGTTCCAGCGGTTGGCCGACCACTCGCGGGCGCAGGGCCGCGAGGTAGTCCTCGATGTCGGGCAGTTCGGGCATGGCGTGATGGTCGCGCCCGAGCCCCCACCCCGCAAGTCCCGGCGTCAGGCCGCGCCGAGGACCCGGGCGACGTCGGCGTCGAGGCGCTCGTCCGCCCAGCCGATCGCGCGGACGTAGGACTCGGCGAGGACCGCGTCGTCGAATGCACGCAGGGCGTCGGCGTCCCAGTCGGCGCACTCGTAGGCGCAGACGGCTGCCAGGATGCGGCCGAGGTGACCTTCGTGGCGCAACAGGGCATCCACCACCTCAGTGGTCAGGGGCAGGTCACCGAGGGCGTCCGGCAGGGCGACGCCAGTGAGCAGGTCGACCGCCGACAGCAGTCCGGTCGTGTGGTAGGTCGGGCGTGGGTCGCCGGTGGCCTCGCCGAGGAGGGCACACATGTGTGCACGGACCAGGGCGAGGCGATTGGCCTCGCCGGGACGCTCCCCGTCGCTGGCGACGAGGAGCATCGACGCGATCTGGCGCAGGACCGGCGGGCCGACCAGCACGATCGCCCGCCGGACCGAGTCGACCTCGGAGCGCAGGCCCACGAAGGCCGAGTTCACGTACCGCAGGACCTGGAAGGACAGCGCCGGGTTCGAGGCCACGGCGAGCTCGATGTCGTCGACCGACACGTCCTCGTCGTCGATGATGGCCAGCAGGTTCAACAGCGCCGCCCGTTCGCTGGGCACGCGTCGACCGGACACGATGTTGGGCGTGGACAGGACGGTGCCCGAGAACAGGTCGTAGCGACACGCGGCGCAGTCGGCATGCGTGTCGTGGTCGTCCACGCCGGTGGTGAGCAGCAGGCGGCCGGGGCGACGCAGCGCACGACGGCGCTCGCGCCGCCCTTCGCGGTCGAGCCCCGCCACGTCGACCGCGATGACGTCCGCGAGGTCGGCGATCCCGGCCAGGTGGGGATGGACCACGGGATCGGGCACGCACAACCGCAGGCCACTGCCCCGCGCCGACCCGAGCAGGGCCTCCACCTCGTCGTCGGGCTCCCAGGACGGCGGGATGTCGACGATGATCCGCTCGAGTGGCAGCGTGGCCAGGTCCCCGCGGCGCACGAGGTCGTCGGACACCCGCAAGACCACGTCCCGACCCGCTGCCACGCGATCGAACCCGAGGTCCACCATCATCGACAGCAGCAGGTCCGGCGTCGCACCCGGCATGGACTGCTCGTCGTGGCGCACCTCGTAGGCGACGACCTGCATCGTCCGGTCGTGGACCGGTCGTCGCACCACCCGGACACGGCTCGTGTCGGTCCCGGGCTCGGACGCAGGCGGAAGGACCACGGACACGGCACCTCCTCGTGGTCGGCTCAGGACTGGCTCGTGACGGGTCACCGGATACCCGTCGGCCAGCGCTGCGACCGGTCAACTGCTTCGCGGGGGGGGACATCCCGATCGGCCGCGAGTCAGGACCGTGTGGCGCGCACGATCACGTTGAGGTCGTCGACGAGTGGCTCGTCGAGGGCCTGGTTCACGTTGAGGATGACGCGACGGGCGAGGTAGCGCAGT
>JBFJMP010000324.1:0-3586 GCA_041633895.1 Nitriliruptoraceae bacterium | reverse complement strand
GAGGAGGTCGAGGAGTCGGACGAGGGCTGCCTGTCGTTCCCGGGGTTGTTCTACCCCGTCGAACGCCCCCTCCGGGTCGAGGTCGAACACCAGGACCTGCACGGCGAGGAGCACCGGGTCCAGCTCGAGGGCTTCCTCGCGCGGGTCTGGTTGCACGAGATGGACCACCTCAACGGGATCCTGTTCATCGACCACCTCGCCCGCCACGACCGACGCGCGGCCATGAAGCAGATGCGCGCGCACCGCGAGGCCATGGGTCTCGACGACCCGCCGCCCGGTGGTCTCCTGCTCGGACGGCGTTGACCATGCGCATCGTCTTCCTCGGGACGCCCGATGTGGCCGTCCCGTCCCTCCAGGCCTTCCTCGACGCGCCCGACGTCGACGTGGTCGCCGTCATCACCAACCCCGACCGGCCTCGTGGGCGCAGCCGGACGCCCGTCGCCCCACCCGTCAAGGACGCCGCGGTCGCCGCTGCCGTGCCCGTGTGGCAACCCGAGCGACCGCGCGAGGTCCTCGACGACCTGCGTGCCCTCGACGTCGATGCCTGTGCCGTCGTTGCCTACGGCGCCCTGCTCCCCAGCGACGTGCTGGCCGCCGGTGGCGCCGGGTTCGTGAACCTGCACTTCTCCTTGCTGCCGCGGTGGCGAGGGGCGGCCCCGGTCCAACACGCCATCCGCGCGGGTGACGCCGAGACGGGGATCTCCACGTTCGTGCTCGACGAGGGCATGGACACCGGACCCCTCCTCGACCAGGTCACCGTGCCGATCACTCCGCGCGAGACGTCCGGCGAACTCCTCGACCGGCTCGCCGTGCTGGGCGCGCCCGTGCTGCTCGACAGCATCCGCCGCCTCGTGGCCGGCGAGTCACCACGTCCGCAGCCCAGTGAGGGCGCGACGCTGGCTCCGAAGATCGTGCCGGACGACGTGCGCATCGACTTCGCCGCGCCAACCCGCGCCGTCGTCGACCTCATCCGGTCCGCGAACCCCGCACCGGGCGCCCACACGACCTGGGACGGCGAGCGTTTCAAGGTCCATCTGGCCAGCCCAGCGGGCCCCGACGACCTGCCGGCTGCGGCACCGGGCACGCTGGAGCTCGTGGGCGGTGCGCCGCAGGTGTGGTGTGGCGACGGACGCATCCTCCTCGAGGTCGTGCAACCGCCCGGCAAGGGGCGCATGGACGCCGCGGCCTGGGCGAACGGAGCGCGCCCCGAGCCCGGCACGCGGTTCGGGGCGTGACGGACGACGACGCCGTCGGGCTCGCCGCGCGGCGCCGAGCGTTGGTGGCGATCGCCGCCGTCGACGAGGGTGCCTGGTCGACGCGCGCCGTCCCGGACGCGATCGCCGCCCTCGACGACGTGCGCGACCGTGGCTTCGCCGCCCATCTGGCACACGAGACCATCCGGTGGCAGGTCACCCTCGACTGGTTGCTCGCCGGTGTCCTCAGCCGTCCCCTCGACGACGTGGAACCTCCGCTGCGCCGCATCCTGCGCATGGGGGCACTGCAGGTGTGGCGTTCCAACGTGCCGGCACGAGCGGCGGTGTCCACGTCGGTGGCGCTGGCGCGCGAGGTCGTCCCTGCGGGGCGGGCCAAGGGCGCCGGGGGGTTCGTCAACGGCGTGCTGCGTGGGCTCGTCCGTGACCTCCCGACGCGCGTGTGGCCGGACACCGACTCCGACCCCGTGGCGGCGCTGTCCCTGGCGACGGGCCATCCCCGCTGGATCGTCGAGGAGCGCATCGCCGTGCTCGGCATCGACGGTGCACGGAGCCTGTTGGACGCCGCGAACGAGGCTCCCGGCCTGACGCTGCGCGCGACGGGAGACCGTGACGCGCTGGTCACGGAACTGCAGGCCCTCGGGCTCGACGCCTCGCCGACGACACAGTCCCCGACGGGCGTACGGGTTCCGGGAGCCGATCCGCGTCGGCTCGCCTGCGTTGCCGAGGGCCGCGCCGTGCCACAGGACGAGGCATCCATGCTGGTGGTCGAGGCCGCCGGCGTGACGGCGGGCGACGAGGTGCTCGACCTGTGCGCCGGGCCGGGCGGCAAGGCGACCCACCTCGCGGCGTTGGCGGGGCCGCACGGACGCGTGCGCGGAGTGGAGTTGCACCAGCACCGCGCCGACCTCGTCACGGCGGCAGCCGAGCGCCTGGGCGTGGCCATGGACGTCGTGGTCGGGGACGCACGCACCGTCGTCCTCGACCCGGCGGACGTGGTGCTCGTGGACGCCCCGTGCACGGGGCTGGGCACCGGGCGACGCCGTTCGGAGGTGCGCCACCGGCGGACACCTGCGGACGTGGGCACGCTGCACGACCTGCAGGTGGAGCTCGTGCAGCACGCCATCGGGCTCGTGCGACCGGGTGGGCGACTGACCTACGCCGTCTGCACGTGGACCGCCGGTGAGACCACCGACGTCGTGGCTGAGGTCGAGGCAGACGCCGGGCCACGACTGCGACGGATCAGTCAGCGCCAGTTGGCACCCGACGTCGACGCCACCGACGGGATGTTCCACGTCACGTGGGAAGTCGTCGGGGACGTCGTGGGGGAGATCGCAGCCGAGCGCGGCTGAACGGTCCGATGGGGGGAGGGTGGGCAGTAGGCTGTGCTGCGCATGCATCGGAGCCGTACGTGATCCACGAACTCGTCCTCGCCCCGTCGATCCTGTCCGCGAACTTCGCGCGCCTCGCCGACGAGGTGGCCGAGGTGACGCCCGTCGTGCCGTGGCTGCACGTCGACGTCATGGATGGCCACTACGTCCCCAATCTCACGATTGGCCCCCCGGTCGTCGCGAGCCTCCGTGGCGTGACCGACAGCTACCTCGACACGCATCTGATGATCCAGGACCCGCGCACGTATGCGCCGCAGTTCGTCGAGGCGGGCTCCGACTCGGTCACGTTCCATCCCGAGGTCGACGACGACCCCGTCCAGATCATCGACCGCCTGCACGAGATGGGCGCCAAGGCCGGCGTGGCCGTCAAGCCGAGCCAGCCGTTGTCGCTGGTCACCGAACTCCTCCCGCACATCGACCTGCTGCTCATCATGACCGTCGAGCCCGGCTTCGGCGGACAGTCGTTCATGCCCGAGGTGATGCCGAAGCTGGCTGCGGCCGACGCGTGGCGCCGGGAACACGGGGCGGACTTCCGCCTCGAGGTGGACGGCGGCATCAAGGCCAGCACGATCGGCGAGACCGTGGCCAACGGTGCGGACACGTTCGTCGCCGGCTCTGCCGTCTTCGGTCCGGCCGACCGGCCCGCGGCGGTCCACGACATCATGGCCGCCGCGGAGGCCGCCCTGGCATCGGCCGGGGCGTCCTGAAGTGACGCCCCGGGTCCTCATCGTCGACGACGACCGCGACATCCGCACCTTCGTGCAGGTGTCGCTCGCGCTCGCCGGGTTCGACACGATCGAGGCGGAGGACGGGCTGCAGGCCATCGACCATGCCGTCAACGAGTCGCCCGACATCGTGGTGATGGACGTCATGATGCCGAAGCTCGACGGCTTCACGGCGCTGCGGCGGATGCGCGAGGACGGTCGCATCAGCCACATCCCGATCATCCTCCTCACGGCGAAGACCCAGACGACGGACAAGCTC
>JBFJMP010000323.1:0-3589 GCA_041633895.1 Nitriliruptoraceae bacterium | reverse complement strand
GTGCTTCTCGTGGGCGGCCCGCTGGGCTCCGCCCGGGACCATGTCGTCGATGCCGTGCGCGCCGGCATCGGCGTGATCGTCGACACCTACGGCGTCGGCCCGTCGGACGAGATCGCGGCGTTGCCTGCCGATGTGCGACAGCGGTTGCTCTTGTGCGCTGCCGGGACCGTGGCCCAGCGACGACTCCAAGCGGCGTTCCACACGCCCGTTCTGGTCCTCCCGCATGTGGTGGTTGCTCCGGAGCCACTGGTCTCGCAGGGCGGTGGCACGCTGGTGCTCGCCGCTCAGACCGTGTCCACACACGCGGTCGAAGGGGCGCTTGCGGCGCTCGCGGGCGCGCCGAGTGATCGCGTCGCCTACATCGGGGCACCGGGTCCCGCGGCTTGGGCTGGGCTCCCCCCGGCACCACGACAGTCCGCGGCCGACGCTGACCTCGTGGTCGTCGTGGGTGCAGGCCTCGATGGGGTGCTCATGGACACCTTGGCTCTGGCAGCACGTACCGGGTCCGTCGTGGTGGCGCAGGATTCGGGCGAGATCCAAGACCTCGTGGATGTGGAGGGTCTCGTCGTCGTGGGCGACGACGACTGGGAACATGCTGTCTCGCACGCACGCGACCTGGTTGCGCGTGGCGCCGGCGCACAGGTCCGGTCCGCCGCGCGAGCCTGGACGGGCCTGCAGGCGACGCGAGCTCGTGTTCGTCGGGCGGTCACGGTCGCGCTGGGAAGGGCGACGCGATGAGTCTCACCGTCCTGATCCCCATCTATCGCGGCGTCGACGACGTGCGTGCGTGTGTCGACAGCGTGGTTCGTGACGCGACGACGAGCGGCGTGGACGTGACGTTGCTGTTGCTGAACGATGCCTCGCCGGAGGCGGCGGTCGACGAGTGGTTCGACGCGTTGCCCGACCAGATCGACGGCGTCCCCGTCCGCGCCCTCCGAAACGACACCAACCTCGGCTTCGTCGCGACGGTCAACCGGGGCATGGCCGCGTCAGAGGGCGATGTGGTGTGGCTCAACTCCGACACCGTCGTGGGCCGTGGGGCGCTGCGCGCCATGGTCCGTGCGTGTGGGCCGGACACCGCCACGGTCACCCCTCTCACCACCGCGGGCTCCATCTGCACCATCCCCGAGGACCTGCAGTCCCGCCTCGGGCCGGTGGCGACAGCGGCAGACGTCGATCGCGTGGCGGACTTCATCGGGCGTCACTCGCCGGCGCTCCACCCGGAGGTCATCACCGGTGTCGGATTCGCCATGCTCGTCGCGAGGGCGGCCTGGGACGCGGTCGGCCCGCTCGACGTGCGCGCGTTCGGCACGGGCTACGGCGAGGAGGTCGACCTCTGCCTCCGGGCGTCGCGCGCGGGATGGGTCCACCGCGTCGCCGACGATGCATTCGTCCACCATGCCGGGGGTGGATCGTTCGGTGCCGAGCAACGCCGTGTGCGGCTGGCGTCGTCGTCGAAGGTCCTGCACGATCGGTATCCCCACTTCCGGTCGGCGAACGCGGACGAGCGGGCGCGTGAGCCGCTCGCGCCCACCTTCGCGGCGTTGCGGCTGGGATGCACGCCCCGGGACCCCGACCGACCACACGTGCTCCAGTTGCTGCACAGTGAACCCGGTTCGGTCGGCGGCACGGAGTCCCACAGCGAGATCCTCCTCAGCGGCCTGGCTGACACCCACGACTTCTCGCTGGCCTATCCCGTCGACGGCGGCGTCGTGCTGCGCACACGCTGGCTCGTGGACGGTTCGCTGGTCGAGCATGAACATCTCGTGCCTGCCGCCGCTCGTCGGGCGGTCGAACCGGACGACCCGAACGCCACCTGGGCCCTTCAGACCGTTCTCGAGCTGTACGACTTCGACGCCGTCCACATCCAGAACCTGATCGGGTGGTCCGTGGGCGCATTGCGCGCCCTCCGTGACTTCGAGGGCAGCGTCGTCCTCAGCCTCCGCGACCTCTACCTCGCCTGTCCGCACCACTGGCTGATGTACCGGAACGAGGTCAACTGCGGGGTTCCCGACGACCTGGACGTGTGCGCGACCTGTCTGCCGGTGACGCGCAACCTGCCGATCGACGTGCTCACGGAGCACCGCGAGTTGGTCGCCGAACTGTTGCCCGTCGTGGACCACATCGTCGTCGCGAGCCTCGACTCGCTGGACTTCCTGCGGCGGGTCTACGACGTCCCGGACGAGCAGGTGGCCTACATCGAGCATGGCGCCATCATCCCGCTCGAGCGTCGCCGGACCGACCTCGACGTCGGCCTGGTGTTCGACGAGCCACTGCGACTCGGGTTCGTGGGACTCGCCCGGAAGAAGAAGGGAATCGACCTCGCGTCGTGGCTGGCCGACGAGCTCGCTGACGACGGCGTGGAGGTCCACTGCTTCGGTGCGGAGACCGAGGACGTCGGGGCGCGGGTCGTCACCCATGGCAGCTATGAGAACGACGATCTCCCATTCCTGCTCGAGGCGGCAGGCATCCATGCAGGACTGCTCGTCGCGCCCTACGCGGAGACGTTCGGCCATGCCATGACCGAGGTCCTGCTGGCGGGACGACCGGTCATCGTCAGCGAGGTTGGTGCCCTTGCCGAACGCACCAGGCGGGACGGTGTGGGGTGGACCGTGGATGCCGGGGACCTTCCGGGCATCGCCGAGTTCATCCGCAGGCTGGACCGACGCCGTGACGAACTGCTCACGGTCACGTCGAGGGTCGCGCAGTTGCCCGTGACGCACACGCGCGACACGGTCCACGCCTACGCCGCGTTGTACGGGGACCCCGATGCGCCCACCCGCGAGAGGAGCGCCACCATGAGCGAGCTCGAAGAGAGACAGCGGCAGGCGCTGCGGGCCATGTCGCTGTTGAACCGCCAACTGCAGATC
The DNA here is from genome assembly GCA_041633895.1 of Nitriliruptoraceae bacterium. GTDB lineage: Bacteria > Actinomycetota > Nitriliruptoria > Nitriliruptorales > Nitriliruptoraceae > JBFJMP01. Next base: position 719 of record JBFJMP010000323.1, on the reverse strand, counting down.
GGCAGCGGTGACGCGACGGGGACCGGCAACGGCTCGGTCGCCCGAGAACTGCGCCGGACCCTGCGCAGCCGCGAGCGCGAGATCGAGCGCACCAACGAGGCGTTCCGCGCGTCGCGCAAGGAGAAGCGCGCCCTGGCGCGTGACCTCGAGGCGCTCAGGAACCGTCGGTCCGTGCGCGTCGCCCTCCGGATCTCGCGCCTCCTGAGCCGGGGTTGACGGTGGACGACGCGAAGCAACTGGAGGAGGAACTCGCCCGTGCCCGCGCCGAGATCGTGCGCGTCCGCGGGGAGCTCGACCGTCTCCGCGCCAGGAAGATCGTTCGGCTGGCGCTGAAGGTTGCCTCGTTCGCCAAGCCCGCGTACCAGCTCGTCCGGGGCGGCCGACCAACCGGGACGTCGTCGAGGGTCGCCACGACGCCCGAGGTCGTCCCGACCGTGCTCGACCGTGGCGTCGTCGAACGACGGGCGGACATCGTGGTGTGCGTGCACAACGCACCGGACGACGTCGAGCGGTGCCTCGCCTCCATCCTCGCGTGGACGGACCTGTCACGCCACCGCGTGATCATCGTGGACGACGGCAGCGACGCCCCGACCGCCGACGCGATGGTCCAGTTCGCCCGCGCCCACGACGTCGCCCTCGTACGCCACGAGGCGGCGCGCGGCTACACCGTCGCGGCGTCGGCCGGGATCGCACAGGGCGAGGCGCCGTTCGCGGTGCTG
>JBFJMP010000322.1:0-3589 GCA_041633895.1 Nitriliruptoraceae bacterium | reverse complement strand
CGCCCCTTGCCGCCCGAGCGCTTCTTCGCCGTGCTCGACCGTGAGGACGACCGGGACGTGCCGGTCGCCTTCTTCTTCGCTGGGGGCTTGCGCGTGGTCGTGGTCGCCACCGATGCTCCGCGGATCGCCGTTCGCCACATGACTGCGGCACCGCAAGGGTAACGGGCGACAGCGCTGGAACTACGACGTTGCTGTTCCTTCGGGCCACGGAGCCGTTGGCAGCCACGGCGCCCGGGGCGCGTAGGGTTCACCGCTCATGAAGCCGTTTCTGTTCCTCGCCACCCGCACCGACGACCTCGTCGCCGACGGTGAGTACGAGGCGATGCTGCGGTTCTCGGGCCTCGACGAGGCCCACCTGCGGCGTGTTCGCATGGAACAGGGGCCGATCGGTCCGATCGACCTCGACGACTACGCGGGGACGATCCTCGGCGGTGGGCCGTTCAACGCCTCGGACACCGTGAAGTCGGCCGTGCAGCAACGCGTCGAGGGCGAGATCAGCGACCTGCTGGACGAGATCGTGCCGCGGGACCTGCCGTTTCTCGGTGCCTGCTACGGCATCGGCACGCTCGGCACCCACGAGGGCGCGATCGTGGACCGGACCTGGTCCGAGCCGGTGGGGGCGATGGCGATCACGCTCACCGAGGCGGGTCGCGCGGATCCACTCTTCGCCGAGCTGCCCGACACGTTCGACGCCTTCCTCGGGCACCAGGAGGCGATCCGGGAGTTGCCGTCACACGCGGTCAACCTCGCCTCGTCGGCAACCTGCCCGGTCCAGGCCTTCCGGGTCGGTCGCAACGTCTACGCGACCCAGTTCCACCCGGAACTCGACGTCCCCGGCATCCAGGCCCGCATCGACGTCTACAAGCACGCCGGCTACTTCGCGCCCCACGAGGCGGACGACATCAAGGCGCGCTGCGCCGAGGCGACGGTCGTCCATCCGCCGACGATCCTGCGGGCGTTCGTCGCTCGGTTCAGCCCGGCGTCCCGCAGTCGGTGAACCAACGGAAGGCACCCTCGAGCTGCGCGAAGTGGAACTCGTCGGGTGACGTCTCGCCGTCCAGTATCCGGCGACCGTTGACGCGGACGACGTCGGTCAGGGTCAGCGACAGCCCGTCCGTGGCGTAGTCCCAGCGGGGCACGCTCGTGACCGTGTCGACCTCGATGGTGAAGCGTTCGTCGACTGCGAGGCCGTTCGTGTAGTTGCGGCAGGTCGCCTCGCCGTAGCGAGCGATCACGGCCGGGTGCAGCGCCGCGAGGAGCGCCTCGCCGTCGGACGCCCGCAGCCAACCCACGAACGTGTCGACGAAGCGACGCGTGCCCCCGTCGATGTGCACCGGGGCCGGCGACTCCACGGCGGGCGACTCCGTCGGGGACTCGCCGTCGGTTGTGCTCGTCGGGCCGTCAGACGCGTCCTCCGCACCGGCGTCGACCGCCGCCACCTGCCCGGCGCCGTCGTCGTCGCGCACGATGCGCAGGCCCTCGGTGGCCCCGATCGCGACGGCGGCCAGTCCGATGACCATCACGGCACCGCCGAAGGTGCGTCGGACGTTCACGGGCACGGGTTCACGGGAGTGAGCTCACAGGGGCAGGTTGGTCTGGTCGATCTTCCAGTTGCCCCGCGTCAGCGGGCCACCCGGGTAGTGGATCGGGATGGTACGTCCCTCCACGGTGAGGACATCGAACCCCGCGCCGCAGATCGTCATCGAGATCTCGGGGCTGCAGGCACACGCGTCGGCGTGGCCGCAGAGGTTGCCCTCGTTGCAGGCGGTGTTCGTCGAGCCACCAGCCAGTTCGATCCGACTGTTCGCCGACCCGCCGACCAGCGCGCTGACGCGGTCGGTCGCCGGCCACACGTGGACGGGGATGATCTGGCTCGAGTGCAGTTCGAGTGCACGTCCCATGACGGCGTGGAAGGTGTCCTTGAGCAGGTTCGCGTTGAAGCGCTTCGGGCCACTGCCGTCGGTCGTCTCGAAGTGGCGCCGGGGTGCCTGCGGGTGGCTGTGCTCCTCGAGGTGGCGACGGGCCAGCACGTCGGCGGTCGGCAGGCCCTTGTCGTCGAGGCGGGACTGCATACCGGCGTCGAGTTCGTCGACGGTGCCCTTCGCGATGACCTGGGCCCGGCTCTCGACGTCACCGACGGCGTACGAGTTCAACGAGCCGATCGCGTTGAGTTCGACCGGACAGGTCGGGTCGCCGTCGTTCGTGCACTCGCCGTCGCCGTAGATGCTGGCCCACGACTCGGTCTGCGCGTCGTAGAAGGGCTGGTGCTGGACGCAGCCGGACGTGAGCCGCACCGTGATCGTGGTGTCGGCCTCGTCGTAGAAGCTCGCGGCCATCTCGGGCCGGTCCTCGAACGGGCGGTTCTGCCAGTAGGTGTCCTCGGCGTAGTCGACCGGCGTGCGGTCGACGTCGCCGAGTCCCTGCATCCAGTCGAGGCTGCCGGCCGGACCCGAGCGCGTCCACACCTCGCACTCACCCAGGATGGCGCCGGACACGTCGTCGATCTCGCCCATGCGCAGTCGGTCACCCCCAGCCGCCGCGATCTCGTCCTCGGTCGGCTGACGGACGGCGCGTGCCTGGTCGTGGCGATACCAGTCGGTGCTGACCGTCACGTCGTAGACGCAGCACTCGACGCCACGCGGCTTGCGTACGAGCACGCGCCCCGCAGGCCCGTTCCAGTACACGGCGTGGTCGCACGAGTTGACGTCGCGCGGATCGTCCCCGCCGTCGCGGGGCGTGGTGTGCAGTTCGGGGACCGGCTTGCGCACGCGCGTGCCGCCGACGTCACGGCGCGGCGGCTCCGTGGGGCCGGTCGCATCCTCGTCGTCGTCGCCGGCCGCACGGTTGATCGCCCAGCCGACGAGGATCAGGGCGAGACCGCCCAGGACCCAGGCCCACCACAGGTCGAGGCCGTCGTCACCGTCGGCGGCAGCGGCTTCACTGGGCACGACGGACGGGGAGGCCACCGTCGTGGGCGTCGGGGACTCGAGGTCGGTCATCCTCGGGCTGGGGTCGTCCTCCACGTCGCTGGGCTCGGCGGCGTCGAGCAGGTCCACGGAACACGCCGGCTCGGTGTCGTCGACGATGTAGGTCGCGGTGCCGCCGAAGATGTCCGTGGGCAGGTCCATGACCTGGCTGCCGGACTGGTCCGTGATCTGGATGGCCTGGCGTTCGTGCTCGCCGAAGCTGAACAGGGGGATGTCGGCGACGGCCCGCCCCATGTCGTCGAACTGCCCGACGCCGACCTGGGCTCCGCTGGCCCCGTCGCTGATGACCACGAAGAACAGCTCCGCGATCTCCATGCCGGGGAAGATCGCGTCGGGCGGCAGCATGTCGGGCGGCAGGGCCACGCCGTCGTACTCGGTCGACAGCCCGTCGGTCACCGTCCCGTCGCGCTCGTCGGTCGTGGTCCCGCCGTCATGGGTCCGGCCGTTGCACTGGTCGAACGGGACGAAGGGCTCCTGGGCGAGGGCCGCCGTGGGAGCGAGCAGGACCAACGCCCCGATCGCCGCCGACGTGGCCAGTCCACGGCAGCGATGTGTGGCAGCGGACGACATGGTGTTCCCCCCGAGATCAGCGGCAATCAAGG
>JBFJMP010000321.1:0-3603 GCA_041633895.1 Nitriliruptoraceae bacterium | reverse complement strand
TGCGCAACGGCACGGCACTCGGACTCGTCCTGCTGCTCCTGCTCATCGTCGGCGCGGCCGCGTGGCAGTTGGCGGCCAGCTGATGGGACGAGCCACGACGACCGAGGCGGTTGCGCCCGCATCGACGTCCCCGGAGGTCGTGCTCCTCGTCGATCGTGCGCGCGAGGGTGACCAGGCCGCGTTCGCCGACCTGTACGACCTCTACGTCCGGCAGGTCTACGGCTACATCCGCCGTCGCGTGGGCAGCACCAGTGAGGCCGAGGACCTCACGGGGGACGTGTTCCTGCGGGCCTGGCGCCGCTTCGATCGCTTCGAGTGGAAGGGTGTCGACCTCGGCGCCTGGTTCATGACGATCGCCCGCAACCGGGTGAACGACCACTTCAAGTCGTCGCGCTTCCGCCTCGAACGCAGCACCGACACGCTGGCCGATCGCGCCGAGGCCACCCCGGACGACCCCGAGCGCGTGGCGATGGGGCGCGACATGGCGCGCACGCTGGGACGAGCGCTCGACGCGCTGAAGGACCCCCACCGTGAGGTCATCGAACTGCGCTTCATCCACGACCTCAGCGTGACCGAGACCGCCGCCGTGCTCGGCCGCACCATCGGCGCCACCAAGGCCCTGCAGTACCGCGCCCTTCGTGCGCTCGCCGACGAGGTCCGGGGCCAACCCGGATTCGACGCCATCCTCGCCTCCGGATTCGTCGGACTGATCAGCCTGTTGGGGGTGCTCGGATGACGTCACCAACGGGACACTCGGTCGTTGAACGTCCATGTACGCCCCTCGACGACCTGCGCTGGGGGGTGAGGGACTGATGTCACGCCACGATGTCGAACGACTCGACGCGCTGTTGTCCGGTGAGGACGACGGTGAGCCGTCGCATGGGCTCGCGAACCTCGTGACCCTGGCCTCGTCCCTGCGGGACCTGCCGGTCGAGGAACCCGCCGACGACTTCCGCCTCGCCCTGCGCGCGGAGCTCATGACCCTGCCGGCCGTCCCGGCCGGTGTCGTCGAGCGGGTCCGCGACCGCATCGACCTCGCCACGGCTGGCTGGCGCCACTCGTCGCGGACCGCCGTCGCCGGGACGGTCGCGTCCCTGCTCATCGGCACGACGGGCGTCGCGGCAGCGTCGCAGTCGGCCCTTCCGGGCGACCTCCTCTACCCCATCAAGTCGTTCACCGAGGACGCCCGGATGGCACTGGCCTTCGGCAACGTCGACGAGGGCCGCCTCCACCTGGCCTACGCACGCGAACGCCTGGCCGAGGTCGCCGCCGGGGTGGACCGGCTCGGCCCGGCACAGATCGCCGACACCCTCGGTGAGATGGACCGGGAGTCCGCCGCGGGCGCCGAGCAACTGCTCGCCGCGCACCTCCAGGAGGGTGTCGACGGCGTGCTCGAGGAACTCGGGGCCTTCACGTCCGAACAGCGCAGCGCCATCGAGGCCGTGACCCGTGACCTGCCCCTGGGCGCCGTGGCGGCTGCCGAACAGTCCCTCGAGGTCCTCCGCCGCATCGAACTCCAGGTCGACGCGCTGCTGACGACCGACTGCGTCGTCTGCAACGCGGTCCCCGACGTGGCCGAGGCGGCCGTGCCGATCGACCTGCCGCGGATCGTCCTCCCCGAGGACGGACCCGCACTGCCGCCACCGTCCTGCATCTGCGTCGACAACGGCACGACACCACCCGGACGGCCGAACGAACCCGCTGGCCCCGAGCCGGACCCGGCGGGTGAGCCGGAACCGCCCGCCGAGCCGCCCGTCGACGAACCGCAGGACCCACCGGTCGCCGAGGACTCCGAGCCGGGCACCCTCGACGACGTGCTCGACACGCTCGTGGACACGCTCGAGGAGACGGGCGAGGACCTCGGGATCCCGGTGGAGGACGTGACCGATGTGGTCGACGACGTGGTCGAGGACCTGGACCTTCCGACCGACGAGGTGACCGGTCTGGTCGACGACCTGCTCTCGGAGACCGGGCTCGACGAACCGGTCGGAGCGGTCGATGACGCCATCGATGGGCTCCTTGGCCCATAGCCACAGCGCTCCCACACGCGCACACTGCGCACACGACGAGAATTTTTCGTTGTCAGCGTGTCACCACCTGCCGATCAGGTCGTTGTGGGGTGACACAGCGGTACAGTTCACGCACTAGTCATCTGACCATCTGCCGGACCTACGCCGGAACTTGTCAGCACGGGGGCTCTCAGGGCCCGGAGGGATACCCAATGTTCACCAATCGCTCACTCCTGCGCCTCGGCGCTGGAGCCATCGCGGCGGCCACGTCCGTCGCCCTGGCGGCCGGTCCGGTCGCTGCTGCCCCCAACGAGGGCCCGTACGTGTTCGACGCCGCGGGCTCCGCGGATGCCGTCAGCATCGTCGTCGGCCTGCCGGCAGCCATCGCGCAGGGCCTCGAGCCCGTCGTGTCGGCGCTGCCCGGCATCGAACTCGTCGACAACGCCCTCGAGATCGACCTCGCCAGCGTCGTCGGTGGCCTCGAGCTGCCGCTCGTCGACGAGCTCCCCGGCACCGTGAGCGGCCTCGCCGAGGCGCTGCCGGTCCAGGGCTCGATCGCGGAGCTGGTGTCGATGCTCGCCGGCGGGAACCCGCTGCAGTGCCTCGACACGCCCATCGACGTCGTGGTGCCCCCGGGCGCCGAGACGCCGCTGCTGTCCCTGACGCTGCTCGACGCCGAGTGCTCCACGGACACCGAGGGCCGTTCGTCGGTCGCCATCAGCCAGATCGCTGACCTCGAGGTCAACCTCGCTGGTGCGCTCGCGCTGCTGCCCGCCGAGGTCACCCAGCCCCTCACCGACACCGTCGACGAGCTGATCACCACGGTCGAGGACACCATCCTCACGCCGCTGATCGACCAGGTCATCACGCCGGTCCAGGACCTCATCAACGAGAACACCGGCCTCGGCCTCGACGTCACGGAAGCCGTGCGCGTCCCCGAGCTGATCGACGTGCCGATCATCAGCATCAACCTGATCGAGTCGCGCACCGAGTCCATCACCGAGGGTGCGCTCATCCACACCGTCACGACCTCCACCCTCGCCGGCGTCCGCCTGCTCGGGACGGTCTGCCTCAACGACGTGACCTACCGCGCCGAGGCGTTCGCCACCGGTGAGCCCGGCGGCAACGACTACATGACCTCGATCCCGACGGTGGACCTCGCGGTCTGCGACACGACCTCGCTGGCTCCGGTCCTGCGCCTGCTCGAGCAGGACGGCGTCATCGGTGACGTGCTCGTCAACCTCGGCGACGGCCAGCTCAGCTCCCTCGGCGACACGCTCTCCGGTCTGGGCCTGCCCACCGACGAGCTGCTCGGTGCGCTCGAGGACCTGCTCGCCACGCTCGGCGTGTCGACCGTGGTCCAGGGCTCCGAGCGCGACGCGGTGCGCAGCGAGGACGGCCGTCAGGCCGGCGTCGCGATCGACCCGTTCCGCATCACCGCCGCACCGCTCAACAACATCGCCGCTGGCACGCCGCTCGAGGGCCTGAGCGTCGAGCTCCGCGGCCTCACGGTCGCCTCGGCCGTCGCTGCAGCCCCGGCGCCCCCGCCGGCGCCCGAGGAGCCCACGCCGGCTCCCGAGCCCGCCCCCGAGCC
>JBFJMP010000320.1:0-3611 GCA_041633895.1 Nitriliruptoraceae bacterium | reverse complement strand
TGGCCGGCGTGGCAGATCGCGGCGACGGGCTTGCCCGTACGCATCATCTCCTTGGCGAAGGCCACGCTGGCCTCGTCGAGGCGCAGTTGGTCCGGCGAGTAGCCGCCGGGGATGAGCAGCGCGTCGTAGGTGGAGGTCGGCACGTCGCCCGGGTGGCGGGCGACCTCGGTCGCGGCCTCACCGCGCTTGCCCGTGATCGTCTCACCGGCCTTCGGGCCGAGGACCTCGACGTCGTGTCCGGCCTCGAGGAGCGCGTCCCGCGGGCGGGTGAACTCGACGTCCTCGAAGTCGTCCGTCAACAGAACGGCGACAGTTGCCATGGGGCGTCCCTTCGGTTGCGTAGGGGGAGCACCCTCAGCCGTGCCCGACCGTGCGGGCACTCAAACGCGGAAGGCGAGGGCACGCGCCGTGAGTCCGGCGGGACCGCCAACCTCCGTCACCCGGCGGGCAAGCTCCGACCGGACCGCAGCCGCGGTCGCGTCGTCGAGCGACCGTCGATGCGTCCCGGCGGGGCCCACGCCCAGGCCGAAGGCGTCCCAGAGTTCCTCGACAGACGCGAACGGCGTCGCCACCTCGATCGACCAGACGCTGCCACTCCACGGCAGCACGGCTGTCAGCCCATCGGTCGTGCACACGTCCCATCGGGTCCGCTCGCCGACATCGATCGGGCCACACACGGCTGTGGCCGCTGCCCAGTACCGCTCCAGGAAGAACCCCTCGTGCGCGTAGTCCCAGACGTAGCCCGCGACGATGCCGCCGTACCGGGTCACCCGGAGCATCTCCGTGACGGCGCGAGCCGGATCGGGGCAGAAGTTCAGCGCCAGTGCCGTCACGGCGACGTCGACGGCGTCGTCATCGAGCGGCAGGTCCTCGGCTCCGCCCTCGAGGAACCGGGCATCAGGCAGGCGCCGGCGCGCCTGGGCCAGTTGGGCCGACGACGGGTCCACCCCGATCAACTCGCTCGGATGTCGATGCGCGAGCCGCTCCAGGAGCGCACCAGAGCCGCAGCCGATGTCGAGGACGGCGGCTCCCGCGGGCATGTCGAGAGCATCGACGAACACGTCAGCGACGACGCTGCTCCATCGGCCCATGAACTGCTCGTAGGCGTCCCCGTCAACGAACATCCGACATCCTGAGTCCCACTCGGGACTCTACGCTTCGGCGCCGCTCCGGGGACCCTGTCCGTGGGCGGCCTCGTCGTAGCCCACCTGGCAGAAGCCGTGGTTGCAGTAGCCGCCGGGGTTCTTGTGCAGGTACTGCTGGTGGTGGTCCTCGGCGAGGTAGAACGCCCCAGCGTCCTCGGCCGGGCGGATCTCCGTCGCGATCCGTCCGAAGCCTGCGGCGTCGAGGCTGGCCTGGTAGCGGTCACGCGACTCCTCGGCGATCCGCGCCTGCTCCGGCGTCGTCGTGTAGATGGCCGAGCGGTACTGGGTCCCGCGGTCGTTGCCCTGGCCGTTGACCTGCGTCGGGTCGTGGTTCTCCCAGAAGTGCTTCAGCAGCGTCTCGTAGGACACCGTCGCCGGGTCGTAGACGACGGCGACGGCCTCGGTGTGGCCGGTCCGGCCCGTGCAGGTCTCCTCGTACGTGGGGTTGGGCGTGTAGCCGCCCATGTAGCCCGCCGCGGTCGTGTACACGCCGTCGAGTTGCCAGAAGATGCGCTCAGCGCCCCAGAAGCACCCCATGCCGACGTAGGCGACCTCGAGGCCGTCCGGGAACGGCGGCACGAGCGGCGTTCCGAGCACGACGTGGGCCGCAGCGTGCGGCATCGGGGTGTCGCGCCCCGGCAGCGCCTGCTCGGGGCTGATCATGTCGTGGGTGCGAGAGGAGAAGAACATGGGTCACCTCGTGGGGTGTCGATGCGTGGAGCGTACGTCCGGAGTGCTGAACCGCAGGTGAACGGCACGGCTTGCAAGGCATAACCGATATCGTTATAGTTGTGTGCGTACAACAAACAGTTCCGAGACCGTGGGACGAGCCAGATGCCGATGGGACGCGTGGTGTTGGTCGGGGACGTCGTGGCGTCGCGGCGCTTCCGTGACGAACGCGCCCTCGTCGACGGGCTCGCCGCCGCCGTCGCTCGCGTCAACGCGGCGGTGGGCCCGGATCATCCCCTCCAACTGGTCGTGCGTGACGAGTTCCACGGCCGGTTCGACGACCTGCACAGCGCGCTCGAGGCGACCCTGCGACTCCGCCTGGCGACGGACGACCTGGTCCTGTCCACCGACGACGAGGACGAAGCCGTCGACGTGCGCGTCGGCCTCGGCATCGGCGAGGTCCTCGACACCGAGGCCGGCTCCCCGGCGGGTGGTGCGTGGTGGCACGCCCACGAGGCCCGGCGCCAGGCGCAGGCCCTCGCCGGTCGCCCCGGTTGGCCGCCCAGCGTGCGGACGGTCCTCCACGGCGACGACCACGCCCTTGTGGCGGCGGTCAACGCCTACCTGCTCCTGCAGGACCAGTTGCTCGCCCGCATGGACCACCGCGACCGCCGGGCCCTCCGTGGCCTCCTCGACGGGGAACGGCAGGTCGACATCGGCGCGGACCTCGGCATCACCCAGCCCGCCGTCGCCCGGCGCGTCAAGGAACGCGGCGCCCTCGCCATCCGTCAGGCACTCGAACACGTGCGCCGCGTCTACGATCCCGCCCACGAGCCGGGGGTCGACGGCGCGCAGAACGCAACCACCGCGAAGTGACCTGCACCACTCCCCCGTACTGACCCCCATCCCCACTGCAAGGACCACCGATGGAACGCCACCCCGCCGCATCGACGCCCGTGTCCCTCGTGCGCGGCGTCTACGACACGTTCCGCGAGCGCATGTCGCTGGCTCGTGAGCGCTACGGCCGCCCGATGACCTACGCCGAGAAGGTCTTGTTCGCCCACCTCGACGACGCCCAGGACGGCGGCCTCGAGCGTGGCGAGGACTACACCGACTACCGGCCCGATCGCGTGGCCATGCAGGACGCCACGGCGCAGATGGCCATCCTGCAGTTCATGGTCGCCGGTCGCAGCGAAGCTGCGGTCCCGAGCACGGTCCACTGCGACCATCTCATCCAGGCGCACGTGGGCGCCGAGGCCGACCTCACGATCGCCAACGACACGAATCGCGAGGTGTACGACTTCCTGCGGACCGCGTCCGAGAAGTACGGCCTCGGCTTCTGGAAGCCCGGCTCGGGGATCATCCACCAGGTCGTGCTCGAGAACTACGCCTTCCCGGGCGGGATGATGATCGGCACCGACAGCCACACCCCCAACGCGGGTGGGCTGGGCATGGTCGCCATCGGGGTCGGTGGCGCGGACGCCGTCGACGTGATGGTCGGCATGCCGTGGAACCTCAAGGTGCCCAAGCTCATCGGCGTGAAGCTGACCGGCAGCCTGTCCGGCTGGTCCTCCCCCAAGGACGTCATCCTCAAGGTCGCCGAGATCCTGACGGTCAAGGGTGGTACCGGCGCGATCGTCGAGTACTTCGGCCCCGGCGCCGAGTCCATCTCCGCGACCGGCAAGGGCACGATCTGCAACATGGGCGCCGAGATCGGCGCGACCACGTCGCTGTTCGCCTACGACGAGTCGATGGCCCGCTACCTCAAGGCCACCGAGCGCGAGGAGCTCGCCGACC
>JBFJMP010000319.1:0-3617 GCA_041633895.1 Nitriliruptoraceae bacterium | reverse complement strand
GCTCGGCTGCCGCGTGGAGGCCTTCGACCCCACTGGGGAGCCGGTCCTGGGACAGCAGGGCGAACTGGTCATCACCGCACCGATGCCGTCGATGCCCGTTGGCTTCTGGGGCGACGAGGACGGCTCGCGACTGCAGGCGTCGTACTTCGACGACTTCCCGGGCGTGTGGCGCCACGGCGACTGGATCACCATCGCGGAGTCCGGTGCCTGCGTCATCAGTGGCCGCTCCGATGCGACCCTCAACCGCGGGGGTGTCCGCATCGGCACCGCCGAGTTCTATCGGGTCGTCGACGCCCAGCCGTTCGTGGGCGACAGCCTGGTCGTCCACCTCGAGGACCCGGCCGGAGGGCTCGGCGAGTTGCTGCTGTTCGTCGCACCGACCCCCGGCTTCGCCGTGGACGACGACGCGCGGGCCACGCTCGTACGGGAACTGCGCAGCGCCCTGTCGCCCCGCCACGTGCCGGACGAGATCCTCGCCGTCGCTGCCGTCCCCCGCACCCTGTCCGGCAAACGCCTCGAGATCCCGGTGAAGAAGATCCTGCAGGGCGCCGATCCGGACGTCGCCGCGTCGCGGGGTGCTCTCAAGGACCCCACGGCCCTCGAGGAGTACGTCGCGCTGGCCCGACGTCGCGGTGGCGTCGCCGACGGCTGATGCCCGCCCCAACAGGAACGCGTTCTAGTATTGCGGCACCGTTCCCGAGGGAGACGCCATGGCCATCGCCGTCGGCGACACCGCACCCGAGGTGTCGCACACGCTCACACGCACCGACCTCGTCCGTTACGCGGGCGCGTCGGGCGACTTCAACCCCATGCACCACGACGAGGTCAAGGCGACCAAGGCCGGCATGCCCAGCGTCTTCGGCCACGGGATGCTGTCGATGGCCATCCTCGGCCGTGCCCTGACTGACTGGCTCGGGGCGGGCGCGCTGCAGTCCTATCGCGTGCGCTTCGTGAAGCAGACGTGGCCGGGCAACACCGTGTCCACGCGGATCACGGTCACCGACGCCCGCGAGGCCGACGGCGACCGCGTCGTCGAGCTCGACTGTGAACTCGTCAACGACGACGGTGACACGGTTGTCGCCGGGTCCGCCGTCGCAACCGTGGGAGGCTCCCGATGACCAGCCCAGCCGCCCGGTTCAAGGGCCAGCCCGTCCCCGAGCAGGTCGTCGTCATCGAGCGCAGCGCGATCGCCAACTTCGCGGACGGCATCACCGACGACAACCCCGTCTTCCGCGACCCGACGGCCGCTGCGGAGCAGGGCTTCGACGCCATCCCGGCACCGCCGACCTTCAACTTCGTGATGCCGCACTGGGGTGCGTTCCCCGAACTGCAGCCTGAGGAACAGCCCCCCGCCCCGCTGGGCGGCGCCATCGGGGCCATGATGGCCACCGGCGGGATGATCCTCCACGGCGAGCAGGAGTTCGTCTACCACCGCCCCGTCGTCGTCGGCGACCGCCTGCGGTCCACCGGAGAGATGGAGGACGTCTACGTCAAGGAGTCCGGCGAGCGGACGATGACGTTCCTCGTCCAGCGCACCGACTGGGTCGATGACGAGACCGGCGAGCCCGTCGTCACGTCACGGATGACCATCATCCACCGCGGCTGACGGTCACCAGCCCCGGAAGGTCGGGTCGCGGCGCTCCACGAAGGCCGCGACCCCTTCCTTCGCGTCGGCCGTGGCCTGCGCGATCTCCTGGCCGATGGCCTCGTCACGCAGCGCCGTGGCACGGTCCGACTCGAACGCTCGGTTCACCAGGGCCTTGGTGATCCCGATGGCGCGGGTGGGGCCGGCGGCCAGGCGACGCGCCCACGATCGCGCCGTGTCCTGCAGGTCGGCGGCCGGAACCACCCGGTTGACCAGCCCCATGGCCTCGGCCTCGCCCGCAGCCACCGCGTCCCCGAAGAAGAACAACTCCTTGGCCCGCTGCGGGCCCACGAGACGAGTCACCAGGTAGGCCGCCCCGGCGTCCGGGACGATCCCCCGATCGACGAACACCTCCTTGAAGCGGGCACCGTCAGACGCCAGCACGAGGTCGCACGCCAGCGCCAGCTGGGCGCCACCCCCTGCCGCGACGCCGTCCACGGCGGCAATGACAGGCTTGGTGCAGTCCAGGACGGACGACGTCAGTCGCTGCCAACCGTTGTGGAGCAGTGCCGTCACCTCGCCGGCCACGAAGCGCGGGGCGTCGTCGGGGCGCGGGTTGGGTGGTTGGGGCTGGCGGAGGTCCGCGCCCGAGCAGAACGCGCCACCCGCGCCCGTCAGCAGGACAGCGCGCACACCGACGTCGAGGGACACCTCGTCGAAGAGGTCGGACAGCCGGTCGCGCATCGACCACGTCAGCGCGTTGCGCGCCTCGGGCCGGTCGATGGTGATGGTGGCCACCCCGTCGTCGACGACACAGGTCACGAGGTCGGTCAGGTCACGGTCGTCGGACATCACGTCTCCGTCAGTCGAGGGCGTCTGCGAGGACGGCGAGCGTCCTGGGGTCACGGCTCATGGCGAGCACCGTGGTCACCGGGGAGTCGATCCAGCGTTGGAGCCGTTCGCGGATGCGCCCCTCCGGACCGCACAGGGCGATCTCGTCGGCCAGTTCGTCGGGGACGGCGTCCACGGCGCCCTGGCGGTCGCCGGCGAGGAAGCGTGCCTGGATCTCCTCGGCCGCGTCGGCGAAGCCAGCACGTCCGATCACGTCCGTGTGGAAGTTCGCCGACTCCGCACCCATCCCGCCGACGTAGAAGGCGAGCATCCACTTCACCGGGAGGAGCGCCTGCGCCACGTCGTCGGCGACGTTGACCTGGACCGGAGCCGCGATCCGGAAGCCGTCGGGGCGCGCGGCGAGCGACGCCCCGTACATGTCGTCGAAGCGTTCGGGCGACAGGAAGATCGGGAGCCAGCCGTCGGCGATCTCGGCCGCGAGCGCGACGTTCTTCGGACCCTCGGCCGCGAGGTAGATCGGCAGGTCCGCACGCAGGGGGTGCGTCATGATCTTCAGTGGCTTCCCGAGACCCATGCCGCCGGGGTACGGCAGGGGGTGATGCGGCCCGTCGTTGGTCAGGCGTTCCTCGCGCGCGAATGCGGAGCGCAGGATCGACACGTACTCACGCGTTCGGGCCAACGGGCGGTTGAACGGCTGGCCGTACCAGCCCTCGACGACCTGCGGTCCCGACACCCCGAGGCCGAGGATCATCCGCCCACCGGTGAGGTGGTCGATGGTCACCGCGCTCATGGCCGTTGCCGCCGGGGTGCGCGCAGACATCTGGATCACGCCCGTGCCGAGCCTGATCCGCGACGTGTGGGCACCGAGCCAGGCGAGCGTGGACACGGCGTCAGAGCCCCACGACTCGGCGGTCCACACCGAGTCGAACCCGAGGCGTTCCGCCTCCTGGGCCAGGTCCACGTCGTCGGGGCGCGGCTGCGCCGCCCAGTACCCGAGCATGAGACCAAGGTCGAGTTCAGCCATGTCTGCCGCCCATCCGTTGACTGTCCGGCCACCGCGTGGCCACCCTAGTCGCGTGCCTACGGTGTGATAGAACCCGTTCTACGAGGAGTTCCGCCCCCACACCGTTCACACCGAGGAGGGACACGCGTGGCCGCCGAGACCAGTGGCGCAATGGCG
>JBFJMP010000318.1:0-3631 GCA_041633895.1 Nitriliruptoraceae bacterium | reverse complement strand
GGGTCGGCGAGGACGCGCGGGCGCAGCTGGGCGACGACCTTCACCGACGGGCGACCACACCGCAGGTGACGGGCCACGACCACGTGCTCGACCGTGAGGTGGGGTGGTGCCTCGGGCCGCAACTGGACGAGGACGGCCTGGGGATGGGTGGCATGGGCTGCTGTGTCGGCTGGCACGAATCGGTGACCGGGCTGAGCGTCGGCTTGACCACGCCCCGCCCGGGCTCGTGGGATCGCCTCGATCCGCTGTTCGCGGCCTTCGACGCACTCGCCGACGGGGAGTCCTGACACCACGGTGACGCTGGGTCCGTCGCCGCCGACTCAGAAGCGCGACGTCCCGTCTTGGTGCTCGACGCTGCCGATGACCATCGGACCGGGGCGACAGTCGAGTCCGCTTGGTCCGGCGGACTCCCCGCCCACCCAGCCACCACCGAGGCGGACCCGATCGCCGATCCTGATCGTCACCGCGTTGTCACCCGACCCGACCACCACGGCGTGACCGTCCTCGACGATCTGGACCTGGATGGAGAACTCGGGGACCTGTGTGCCCTGCGGGGTGTTCAGCACGAGGCAGCCGTCGCGGGCACCGATGGTCGCGACACCGAGGACGGCGGTCATGCTGAAGCCGCTGCCGTTGCCGAACACGGTTCGGATCGGTCCGCTCGGCGTCGGCGCGAGGGCCGACCGAAGCCATGGGGCAACGACAAGGGCGACCACCAGTGCAGCCACGACGTGCCAGACCCGTGGTCGCCACCTCGGCCGGTGTCCGGGACCGCCTGGTGACGTCGGTGGTGTGGTGTCCAACTGCGCCCCCCGTAGCCGCTGGATCGTGCCCCGCCGCCACGCTATCGCGGGCAGAGGTCGTCCGGGTCCCGTCTGGCGTCGACAGCAGCATGGCCCCGGACCCTGACCACGCGTCCGGGGCTCAGGTCGACATCGGTCCGGTCGACACTCCTACGGTGGCGGATGTCGGCGGTTGTCGGCGATCGACGTGAAGGAGTGCACGTGGAGGGTCTGGCGGACGTGTGGGCGGTGTTGTGGCCTGCCTTGGCGATCGCCGGACTGCGGGTCGTGGACGTGGCCCTCGGGGTGCTGCGCACCGTCTTCGTGGTGCAGGAGCGCCGCACCGTCGCCGGGTTGGTGGCGACGGCGGAGGCCGCCGTGTGGGTGTCCGCCGCCGGGATCGTCTTCGCCGACATGACGATCGTGCGCGCGGCCGGCTTCTGCATCGGCGTGGGACTGGGCACGGTCGTGGGCGTGGCGGTGACTCGCCGGATGCGGCTGGGGCGCGTGACCGTCCGCGTCTACGTGCCGTGCGTCCACGAGGGCGTCGGACAACCGATGACGGCGCAGTCGATCCGCGACGCCGGATTCGCCGCGACCGTGTTCCGGGGCGAGGGCCGCGACGGTCCAGTGGACATGGTGCTCGCGACGGTGCGCCGCCGCGACGTCGACACCGTGCTGGAGGTCGTGCGCCAGACGGCGCCCGCCGCGCTCGTGTCCGTGGACAACGACTTCGTCCCGGCCATGACGGGTGCTCCGCTCGTTCGCGTGTGACACGCGTTCGCCACGTCGCGGCGGGCGGTCAGGGTTAGGCTCGCCGGCAGGACAGGGGAGTGCACGTGGAGACCGTCGCGAACGTCGCCATCGCCGTGGTCGCCGTCATCCACCTCGGGTTCCTCGTCCTCGAGATGTTCCTGTGGAACACCCCGACGGGGCGCGGGATCTTCGGCACGGACGAGGCCTTCGCCGAGCAGGCCGCCCCACTGGCCGCGAACCAGGGCCTCTACAACGGCTTCCTGTCGGCGGGGCTCCTCTGGTCGCTCGTTGCCGCCGACCCGGTCGGTGAGCAGACCGGGGTGTTCTTCCTGATCTGCGTCATCGTCGCCGGGGCCTACGGCGCCGCGACCGTCAGCCCACGCATCCTTGCCCTGCAGGCTGCGCCTGCGGTCGTGGCCCTTGGCCTGGCACTGGCCGCCTGATGGGCGACGCGGTCGAACTGCAGATCGACGGACACGATGTCCGGATCACCAGTCCGGACAAGGTGTTCTTCTCACGGCGGTCCGAGACCAAGCTCGACCTCGTCGAGTACTACCTCGCGGTCGGCGAGCCGGTCATGCGGACGATGGGAGGACGCCCCGTCCTGCTGCAGCGCTTCCCGGACGGGGCCAGCGGCAAGTCGTTCTTCCAGAAGCGGGTCCCGAAGGGCGCCCCCGACTGGCTGCAGACCACCGAGGTCAGCACGCCAAACGGCACCACGTCGAACGCCCTCGTCGTCGCCGACCTCGCCCACGTCGCCTGGGCGGTGAACATGGGCTGCCTCGGGTTCCACGTGTGGCCGTACCACGCCGACGACCCCGAGCATGCCGACACGCTGCGCATCGACCTCGACCCGTCGCCGGGGGTGACGTTGGCGATGGTGCGCGAGACCGCGTGGGAGCTGAAGGCCCTCTTCGACGAGCACGGCATCCGGTCGTTCCCCAAGACCTCGGGGCGACGCGGCCTCCACGTCTACGTCCACCTGCGGCCCGAGTGGGACAGCTACGAGGTCCGGTTCGCTGCCGTGGCCGTGGCGCGGGAACTCGAGCGCCGCCGCCCCGACCTCATCACGGCGCAGTGGTGGAAGGAGGAACGGGGCGAGCGGGTGTTCGTGGACTTCAACCAGAACGCCCCCCACAAGACCGTGTTCGGGGCGTGGTCGGTGCGCCCGCGCGTGGCGGCTCCGGTGTCGATGCCGCTGCGCTGGAGCCAGGTCGACGAGGTCGAACCGGACGGCATGACCATGGACCTCGTCCCTGCCCACGTCGCCGAGCACGGCGACGCCTGGGCCGACATGAACGACGATCCGCAGGACCTCGAACCGCTGCTCGAGATGCATCGCCAGGACCGTGCCGACGGGCTGATGGACGCCCCGTGGCCGCCGGTCTACCCCAAGCAGCCGGACGAGCCGCCGCGCGTCGCCCCGAGCCGCGCCAAGGTGACCGACGACTGACCGCGTTCCGCGGGGGTGACCGCTCCTTGTAGGTTCCGGCAAGCTCGTCGAAGCGGACTCATGGACATCGTTCTGACACCGGGCCTGTGGCTGGACGCGTCATCCTGGGATGACGTTGCCGAACAACTCGCGGCTGCTGGGCATCGGCCCCATCCCCTCACCCTGCCTGGTCTGGAATCGCCCGGGGCGGACCGCTCGCAGGTCGGTCTGGCGGACCACGTCGGTGCGGTCGTCGACGCGATCGATGCATGCGGTCCCGAGCCCGTGCTGCTGGTGGGCCACTCGGCCGGCTGCGGCATCGTCCACGCCGCCGCCGATGCACGTCCGGATCGTGTGGCCCGCGTCATCCACGTCGGGGGGTTCCCGGTCGCGTCTGGCCAGCCGCTCACGAGCGGGTTCGTCACCGAGGGTTCCGACCTCCCGTTGCCGCCCTGGGGCGCCTTCGACACCGCCGACCTGCGAGACCTGTCCGAGTCGGACCTCGCCGCCTTTCGTGACCGGGCCATCCCGTCGCCGGCGGCGCTCACCGCCGACCTCCTGCAACTCGGTGACGAGCGTCGGTTCGCGATCCCCGTCACGATGGTCTGCCCCGAGTACACCGCGGAAGCGTTGCTGGACTGGGTCGGACAGGGGGCGCTCG
>JBFJMP010000317.1:0-3631 GCA_041633895.1 Nitriliruptoraceae bacterium | reverse complement strand
GTGCAGGTGGTGCCGGGGTTGGTGCCGTCGGATCAGCAGGCGGAACCGTCGAGGCGCTCGGAGACCTCGGTGACGACGGCGTCACCGATGGCGTTCACGCCGCCCCAGAGCAGGGCTGCGTCCACGCTCTCGCGGATCTGGCACACGTAGGTGCCGGTGACCGCGGGGAGCGCGTCCGAGCTGGTCAGCAGCAGGGGGCCGCCGAGGCGCCCGACCTGCACGCCGCCGGCGAGGGCGTCCGCGAACACGTCGCTGCGGGCGACGCCGATCGCGGCGGGGGCGGTGAAGAACCGCTCGGCGACACCGATGGCGGTGTGCGCACGGCCCGCACCGACGATGGCCTCGTACGCGGGGTAGGCGCGTGATGCGGGGCCACCGATCGTGACGACCTCGGCCGATGCGTGGGCGCCCAGGTACGTGGTCGTGGCGTCCCGCTTCTGGTCGCCTGCAGTGAGCAGCACGGCGCCACCGTTGGCCACGGCGACCGCACCGGCGGCCATCGCGTCCGGGAAGTCCAGGCCCGTGGTGACCAGCAGCAGGTCCGGGTTGCCGAGGAAGTCGGCGATCGCCACCGACGTCTCGTAGCGGTCGTCGCCGGAGAGGCGGACGACCTCGAACCCGGCGTCGGTCAGTGCGGTCGCCACGTCGGCGGACAGTGCGGCCTCGCCCCCGAGCAGGTGGACGGTGCCACCGGCGGGCAGGACGCGGGCGACCTCGGCGAGGACGTCACCGTCGAGGTCCGCGGTCGGCGTCAGCAGGAGCGGGCCGTTCGCGGCGGCCGCGACCGGGGTCCCGGCGAGCGCGTCGGCGAAGTCGTCGCTGCGGGACAGGACGACGGTGTCGGCGTCGCCGTCACCGAAGGTTGCCTGGCTGATGCCGATGGCCGTGTTGACGCGGGTGTCGCCCGCGACGCGGGTCACGCCCTTCGGGTCGCGGACGCTGGTGCCGCGGATCAACTCGAGGAACGACTCTCCGGCGAGCAGCGGCAGTGCCTGCGCGGTGGCGAAGACGTCGCTGTCACCGCCGGGGTTGATCGGCAGGCCGCCGTCGTCGTTCTGGATGCCGAGCAGGAACGCGACCGAAGCCGAGACATCGACGCTGACCGAGTCGAGGGCCATGCCCGCGTACCCGGTCGAGTTGGTGTTCTGCGGGTCGCCGTACGCCCCGTCGTCGTCCGCGCCGTCGACCAGGAAGGTGGCGGCGGCGAACGCCGCCGCGTCCGTGTCGACGACGTCGTCGGCGGCGACCAGTGCTTGCAGAGCGACGCCGGTCGAGTCCGGGCCACCGACGCAGGGGTCGGCGTCGAAGCTCGTCGGGAAGCCGCCGTCGTCGCACTGGGCGTCGAGCAGGGCCTGGACCGCGGCCTCGGACGGCGTGGCGTCCGCGACGGAGGTCAGGAAGAGCACGCCGAAGGCCTGCCCGAAGATGTTGGCGTAGTTGCCGTAGTCACTGCGGTCCTCGAAGCGACCGGTCTCGGACTCGAGGCCCTCGAGGGTGGCGACGAGGTCCTCGCCCGCGATGTCGCGGGAGTCGAGGCCGGCGACGCTGGTCAGCAGGCCGAGCTTGGCGACCGCGCCGACGTAGGCGGCGTCATCGGCGTCGAAGCCAGCGCCGTGCGCGTAGGAGCCGACGGCCTCCTCGGTGGTGAGGTAGGCGAGGGTGTCGGCGAGGGCGTCGGGCTGTGAGCCGTCCGCGAGCAGCGCGTACGCGACGTCGGCGGTCTGGCCGTAGCTGGGGCCCCAGTCGCCCTCGACGTGGTCACCGTCGGTGAGTTGGGAGACGAGCCAGGTGGCGGCGTCGTTCGACTCCGGCGAGGCGACCGCAGCGGGGGCGACGAGCGCCCCGAGGGTGGCGAGGCCGGTCGCGACGGCGACCGTACGAAGACCGCGACGCGGTCCGGATTGACGTGTCATGCAGGTGCCTTGTGTGAGCGGGCCCGTGTGGCCGGGCCCGGGCACCGCCGAATGACAACGCCCCTGCAGTCGCACGGATGCGATTGCAGGGGCAGGCTCGGGGTGGTGCGTCCCGGGCTCCGCCCCGCAGACCTCGACGGTGGTGAAATGGAGCCGCTCGCTCGTGGTGCAGGTGCTCCGGCTCGCAGCGGCCCGGTGGGCCGTCTGCCTACGGTTGCGGGTCAGCGCCGGACTTGGACCGGCTTCCCCTGCTCACGAACTGGCGATGTGCAGTTGTATGACGGCAACAGTACGCCATCGCTCACACCCTCGTCACCTCGGCCTAGTAGTCGATGCCGCGGCGGGCGAGGATGCCCTGGTCGTAGGCGTGCTTGACGTTGCGCATCTCGGTGACGGTGTGCGCGATGTCGACGAGGGCCTGGGGCGCGTCCCGCCCCGTGCAGATCACCGTGGTGCGTTCGGGGCGCCCCGCGAGCGTGGCGACCACCTCGGCCTCGTCGATCCAGCCCCAGTTCATGGGGTAGGTGACCTCGTCGAGGATGATGACGTCGTACTCGCCCGAGGTGATCTTGTCGCTGGCGGCCTCCCAGGCGGCCTTGGCGAGCGCCTCGGACTCGGACAGGTCGTCGGAGTCCCACGAGAAGCCGTCGCCGAGCGCCCACCAGTCGGCGCCGAGCTGGCGGCCAGCGGCCTCCTCGCCAGTCCGCCAGTCACCGGACTTGATGAACTGGATGACGCCGACCTTCCAGCCGCGCTCGAGCGCTCGGAGCATGGTCCCGAAGGCCGCGGTCGACTTGCCCTTGCCGTCGCCGGTGTTGACCATCACGATCGATGGTTCGTGCACCCGGTCGGGGTGGGCCGGCGCCTCGGTGCGGGGC
This sequence comes from Nitriliruptoraceae bacterium, assembly GCA_041633895.1. Classification (GTDB taxonomy): domain Bacteria; phylum Actinomycetota; class Nitriliruptoria; order Nitriliruptorales; family Nitriliruptoraceae; genus JBFJMP01. The sequence continues at coordinate 840 of JBFJMP010000317.1, read as the reverse complement.
GTGTGGACGTCCGGGTTGACGGCGTCGGCCGTGGCGTCGGACTCGGGCGTGGTGGGGGTCTCGTCAGTCATGCCGGTGACGCTACAGCGCCCCGCGCCCGACCGTCCCATCACCCGCGGTTCCGTGGGCGTGGCCGGGTCTCGTAGGCTGCGCGCCCATGGCCCTCTTCAGTCGCAAGCCGCCCCTCCCGCCCGAACACCACGCTGCGTGGTGGTCGTTCCTCGACTGCGCTGCGGCGATCGAGGCGGGACGCCGCGTGCTGCTCGGCACGCTGCCGACGGGGCGGGTCGAGCCAGCGCCCGTGCCGGTCGGGGTCGAGGCGATGCGGCGGTCCATCGAGGACGTCCGGTCGTGGATGCCCGACTGGGACCTCGCCGAGATCCATGAGGACTGGCAGGACGCCGCGACGGCCCTGGACACCGCGGAGGCTGCGCTCGACGCCTTGCTCGAGGTCGCTGCCGAGACGTCCGAGCTCGAGCACCTGCTGGAGGCCACGACGGGCGTCATCGGACCCCTCGATGCCTTCGCGGACGCCGAGAAGGCGTGGCGCCGCAACTGGGCGCCGCCGCGGGACCGCGACCGCCCCTGACCGGGCACCGGCCCTGCCGTCAGGCGGAGCGGAACGTCGCCACGACCTCGACGTGGTGCGTCATGGGGAACAGGTCGAGCGGGACGGCCCTGGTGAGCCGGTAGCCCGCCCCCTCCAGCACCTTCGCGTCGCGTGCGAGTGCCGCCGGGTCACAGGCGACGTAGACGATCGTGCCGGGGCGCAGCGCCGCGAGGGTCGCGGCCACGTCCTCGCCGGCACCGGTGCGCGGCGGGTCGAGGACGACGACGTCC
>JBFJMP010000316.1:0-3635 GCA_041633895.1 Nitriliruptoraceae bacterium | reverse complement strand
TGCCGTGGTGGAACGTCATGCGGACGATCACCGCCCACACGCCCAGCGACGGGCTGATCGACGGCGGGCGCGACTGGGCCTGACCGTCCGCCGACGGTCAGTCGTGCCAGAGGGACGGCTCCGACAGCGCCACGTACATCTCGTCGAGCGCCACCGGCAGCACGCGTGCGGCGCCCACGACCGACATGAAGTTCGTGTCGCCGCCCCAACGGGGCACCGCGTGCAGGTGCAGGTGCGGGGCGATGCCCGCCCCCGCGGCACGCCCCAGGTTCGCGCCGAGGTTCACGCCCTCGCAGCCGAGGCGGTCCTTGAGGACGACGACGGCCCGACGCGTCAGCCGCCACACCTCGTCGAACGCGTCCTCGTCGAGTCCCTCGAGGTCGGGCTCGTGGGCGAACGGGATCACCATGACGTGTCCCGGGTTGTACGGGTAGGCGTTGCAGATGACGTAGGCGTGCTCGCCGCGATGCAGGATCAACGACTCGCGGTCACGGTCGCTCCCCCGCCCCGGCAGGACGCAGAACGGGCAGCCGTCCGACTCGTCGTCACCCTCGCGGGGCGTGGACACGTAGCCGTGGCGCCACGGCGCCCACAGCCGTTGCAGGCCGTCGGGCGCCGTGGGGTGCCCCGACGCCGCCGGGTCGATGGCGTCGGGCTCGCCGGCGTTCGGGTCGAACACGTCGGTCATCGGTCGTCCGCGACCACCCGGTCGCGGACCTCGGCCGCGACCTCGGCGACGAACGCCGCGAGGTCCACGCCCTTGCGCTGGTCACCCGCGTAGGGACGGATGGAGACGGTGCGCTCGTCGCGTTCGTTGCTGCCGACCACGAGGCTGTAGGGGACCTTGGTGGTCTGCGCCTTGCGGATCTTGTTGCCGAGGGTGTCGTCGGAGGCGTCCACCTCGACGCGGAGGCCCTCGACGCGCAGTGCGGCGGCGACCTCGTTCGCGTAGTCGTCGAACTCGGCGGCGACCGGCACGACGACGGCCTGCACCGGCGCGAGCCAGGTCGGGAACGCACCGTTGAACGACTCGACCATGACGGCGAAGAAGCGTTCGATGGAGCCGAACAGGGCGCGGTGCACCATGAACGGTCGGTGGGTGTTGCCGTCCTCGCCGACGTAGGACACGTCGAAGCGCTCGGGCAGGTTGAAGTCGATCTGGACGGTCGACAGCTGCCACTCGCGCCCGATGGCGTCCTTGGCGTGGATGTCGATCTTGGGCCCGTAGAACGCGCCCTCGCCCGGGTCGATCTCGAACTCCAGGCCCAGCCCGGACACGGCGTCGATCAGCGCCTTCTCGGCGGTCGCCCAGCCCTCGTCGGTGCCGACGGACTTGGCCTCGGGGCGGGTCGAGATCGCGATGCGCGACGGCTCGCCGAGCCCGAAGGTGCGGATCAGGTCGATCGCGAAGGTCACGCAGCCGGCGACCTCGTCGACGACCTGGTCCTCGCGGCAGAAGATGTGGCTGTCGTCCTGGGTGAAGCCGCGCGCGCGCAACTGGCCGTTGACGACACCCGACTTCTCGTAGCGGTAGACCGTGCCGAGCTCCGACAGGCGCAGTGGCAGCTCGCGGTAGGACCGGGTGCGGGACTGGTACGCGAGGATGTGGAACGGGCAGTTCATCGGCTTGAGCCGGTAGCTGGACCCGCCCTCGCCGTCCTCGTCGGTGTCGACGTCCATCCCCGGGTACATCAGCTCGGCGTAGTTCTCGAGGTGCCCCGAGATCTGCCAGAGGTCCTCCTTGGCGATGTGCGGGGTGTAGACCGCCTCGTAGCCACGGCGCAGGACCTCGTCGCGGATCCAGTCCTCCATGAGCTTGCGGACGAGGGCGCCCTTGGGCAGGAAGATGCCAAGGCCCGGGCCGAGCTCCGGCGGGAAGTGGGTCAGCTCGAGTTCGCGCCCGAGCTTGCGGTGATCGCGCTTGGCGGCCTCCTCCAGCTGGGTCAGGTGCGCATCGAGTGCCTTGCGCGACTCCCATGCGGTGCCGTAGATGCGCTGCAGCATCGGCTGGTCCTCGCGCCCACGCCAGTACGCGCCGGCGGTGCGGAGCAGCTTGAAGGCCGGCACGCGCTCGGAGGACGGGATGTGGGGACCGCGGCACAGGTCGACCCACGCCTCGTCGCCCTCGGCGCGGACGTTGCGGTAGACGGTGAAGACCGCGGCCTCGCCCTCGTCGGCGGTCGCGTCCTCCTCGTCACCGCCGGCGGCCACTCGCTCGATGACCTCCTTCTTGTACGGCTGGTCTGCGAACAGGTCCAGCGCGTCCTGCATGCTCAGTTCCTCGCGGACGAAGGACTGGCGTTCCTTCATCAGCTCGTGCATGCGGGCCTCGATGCGTTCGAGGTCGTCCGCGGTGAAGGGCTTCGCGACGTCGAAGTCGTAGTAGAAGCCGTTCTCGATCGGCGGCCCGATCGCCCACTTGGCGTCCGGGTACAGATCGGTGACGGCCTGGGCCATCAGGTGGGCCACCGAGTGCCGCAGGATGGCACGCCCCTGTTCGGTGTCGGCGTACACCGCGGTGACCTCGACGCCGTCGGCGTCGGGCAGCGGGCGGTCGAGGTCCCACTCCTGCGGCTCGTCGTCACCGACGGCGACCGTCGCCGCGACGACCTGGCCGCGGATGGCCTCGAGCTCCTTGAGCGCCTGCAGGGCGGTGGTCCCGGCCGGCATCTGGGCCTCGGCCTCGCCGGAACGAATGGTGAGTTGATCGGACATCAGGGCACGTCCTTCGGGTCGTGCGACGTTGGTGCGAGCCTAGGGCCACGGCACGTGGTCGCTGGTCTCGCCCGACTCCGGCGCGTGCGGCGGGGTCGTGGCGGGTGGCGGGTGGTGCGTCTCGTCGGGCGGCGGGCTGGATCAGCCTGCGAGGTGCCGCCCGACGCGCAACGTTCGCGCCGCCGTCGACCGGGTCGTGGTCGCGCCGGGGCGCCGTGAGGTGAGTACGTGTGCTGCCATGTGGTCATGGTGACAGCGCCCGCCGTGTGCGGCAAGTGGGCACGCACCGAGCGCGCGACCCCGGTTGGAACTCCGGGAGCGCGCGCTCGATGGGGAGGTGCGTCAGATGCGGTGGATCTCGACGTGGGCACCCCTGTCACCGACGTGGGCGATCGTGCCGCCCTCGTCGGGCGAGCCGACGCCGCCGGTGCAGGCGATGTCCTCGTCGGTGCCGGTGTTCACCTCGGTCCCGGCGTCGTAGATGCCGGCGTACGCGGTGGTCGCCATGGTCGGGTGCAGGACGAGGTCACCGGCGTGGACGAAGGTGTCGTTCGTGCAGGCGAACATCGAGGCCAGGCTCAGCATGTCACCGGGCAGGGCCTCGACCGTGAACGTCACGGACGCCCCCGGCAGGATCAGGCCCGTGCCGGCGACGGCGGACGAGACATGGCGCGAACCGGCGACCTCGCTGACCCACACCGACGAATCGCCCTGCTCGGCCAGGAGCTGCTGACCGGCGGTTGCGATGGCGCCGGCCGCGACGAGGTCGACGGCGCCGCGATGGCTGACCGCCAGCACGGGGGTGAGCGGCTGGTCGTCGGTCAGGTTGGTGACGGTGACCTCGAAGGTGCGTGGGGCGGGCGCGGCACTGGCGGGGACGGCGAGGGCGAGCGTCGCCGCAGCGGCGACGAGGGCTCCGG
>JBFJMP010000315.1:0-3665 GCA_041633895.1 Nitriliruptoraceae bacterium | reverse complement strand
GCCCGAGCCGCGCCAGGGCGTCCGCCACCACGGGCGCGAGCCGCGGGTCGGCGACACCGACGACCTGGTGCTGGGCACCGGCCGGGTTCGACAGCGGTCCGAGCACGTTGAACACGGTCGGGATGCCGAGGGTCTGTCGGATGGGCCCCACGTGGCGCATCGACGGGTGGAACGTGCGCGCGAACATGAACCCGATGCCGAGCTCGTCGACGCAGGCCGCGACGGCGTCGGGTGGCAGGTCGATGACGACGCCCCAGCCCTCCAGCAGGTCGGCGGATCCGCAGGTGCCCGACGCGGCACGGTTGCCGTGCTTGGCGACACGGACGCCACTGGCGGCCACGACCAGCGCGACCACGGTCGACACGTTGAAGGTGCCCACCCCGTCGCCGCCCGTGCCGCAGGTGTCGACGAGGGGCTCCGTGAGGCGGATCGGGGCGACGTGGCGGAGCATCGAGCGGACGAAGCCGGCGATCTCGGAACCTGACTCGCCCTTGGTCCGCAGCGCGGCGAGCAGCGCAGCCGTGCGCAGGGGGTCCGTCTCGCCGGACATGATCTCGTCCAGCACGGCTTCGGCGGTGGCCTCGTCGAGGTCCTGACCGGACGTGACCGTGCTGAGCACGCTGCGCCAGTCGACCGTCGGGTGGTCGGTCATGGGAGGTCCTCGCAGTGCCGTCGGGAGCGGACAGGGCCGAGACGCTAGTGGCTGCTGCCGGCGGGTGAAATCGCAGCGATGGACCGACGCCGTTGTCTACCGTTCCATGCGGACACTCACCTGAGGGAAGCCTTCATGACGCGTACACCCGTCCTCGCCCGGATGCTCGTCGCCACCCTGTCGGCGACGGCCGCCGTCGCGATGCCGTCCCCGATCGCCGCCGCAGCCGACACGGCCATCGACTTCGACCTGCGCACGTGGTCACAACAGGGAGACCCGGACACGGGCCAGTGGGACGTCGCCGCGGACGGCAGCGAGGTCATCCAGCAACTCAACGACGACCCCACCTACTTCGTCAGTCCCGAGACGTTCGCGGCGGCCACGATCACCGGGCGCTTCGAGGTCCAGACGAGCAGCGACGACGACATCATCGGGTTCGTCATCGGGTACGGCGGCCCCACGGCCGGCGACGACTTCACCTACGACCACCTGGTGTTCGACTGGAAGCAGTCCGACCAGGGTGGGTACGGCGACTGCACGGCGCGGGCCGGCTTCACGCTCATGCGCATCGACGGCACGCTGTCCGAGACCCCCGACGAACGCGCCGAGGGCAACGGCTTCGTCGTGCCGGTCCAGTGGTGCCACGAACAGGTCGAGGACGATCCACGGGCCGAGGTGCTGGCCACCGACTGGGGCCCCGAGCGCGGCTGGGAGGACAACACCGAGTACGCGTTCCGCGTCGAGTACACGCCGGAGCGCATCCGCATCTTCATCGACGACGAACTGATCTTCGACGTCTTCGGCTCCTTCCCCGAGGGCTCGTTCGGCTTCTACAACTACTCGCAGGCGTCGGTGCGCTACTCGGGCTTCGCCTCGGCCCCGGCACCCGAGGAGGAGGAGCCCCCGACGGAGGAACGCCTCAGTGGCGACAACCGCTTCGACACCTCGGTCGCCATCAGCCAGGACTCGTGGGAGAACGGTGAGGCCGACGCGGTCGTGCTCGCCCGCGCCGACGTGTTCGCCGACTCGCTGGCCGGCACGCCCCTGGCCGTCGACAAGCGCGGCCCACTGCTGATCACCCGACGCGACAACCTGCAGGACGAGGTGGCCGCCGAGATCCAGCGCGTGCTGGGGTCGGACACCAGCAAGACCGTCTACCTGCTGGGCGGGGAGGCGGCGTTGGACGCCACCGTGCACGCGGCGGTCGTGGCCCTCGGCTACGAGGTCGTGAGGATCAGCGGCGACAACCGGATCGAGACCGCTGTCGCGATCGCGAACGAACTGAGCACGGTCGACGTGGTGCTGCTGACCAACGGCTTCAACTTCCCGGATGCGTTGGCAGCGGGACCTGCCGCTGCCAACGTCGGGGGCGCGGTCCTGTTGACGGGTGACGGCACGGCCCCGGCGGCGACCGACGCGTACCTGGCCACCCTGGCAGGCGTCGAGCGGTACGCGATCGGCGGGCCCGCGGCCGCGGCCTACCCCGACGCCACCCCGGTCGTCGGTGCCAACCGTGTCGCGACGGCGGTTGCGGTCGCCGTCGAGTTCTTCGACGACCCCACGATCATCGGCATGGCGCGCATGGACGACTTCCCCGACTCGCTCGGGGGCGGCGCCCACATCGCAACCGGCCTGCCCGAACTGGGACGCATCGGTGGCCCGATGGTCCTGACGCCACCCTCGTCCCTCGCCAGCGCCGTCAGCGAGTACCTCTGTGCGAACGAGGCCTCGCTGGAGCGACTGTTCGTGTACGGCGGGAACGCCGCGGTCGACGAGGCCGTCGCCGCCGAGGCGGAGGACCGGGTCGACGGCACGGGCTGCTGACGCCCACCACGGTGGACCGGATGGACCGCGTCATCGACGCACACGCCCCATCCGGTCCACCTGCCAACGCGCTACCGGAGTGCCCGACTTCCCGCTGGCTACGCTCGTGCGAAGGGGACGAACCGTCGACGGGCACAGGTGGTCGCAGTGGAGCAGCAGACCGGACGCATCCTCGTCGTCGAGGACGAGGACGACCTCGCGACACTGGTCGAACTGAACCTGCAGTTGGCCGGTCACGACGTCGAGATCGCCGTCAACGGCGAACGCGCACTGGCACAGATCGACGTGTCACCGCCGGACCTCGTCCTGCTGGACGTCATGATGCCCGTGATGGACGGCTGGCAGGTCCTGCGCGAACTGAAGGCCAAGGCCGAGACCCAGGACATCCCGGTGATCATGCTGACGGCCCTGGCCGAGGAGCGTGACCTCATCCGCGGCCACCTGCAGGGCGCCGTTCGCTACGTCACCAAGCCGTTCGAGATGCGTGGCCTGCTCGACACCGTGACCCAGGCGCTCCAGCCGCCGACGGACGACGAACTCGCCCAACGACGGACCCGGACCCGCCAACTGCTCCAGCGACTCGCGGAGCTCGACTCCGGTCGCGTCGCCTCGGGGCCCAGCGTGCGGCTCTCCCAGCTCGAACAACTGCGTCGCGAACCTGACGCCGTCGAGGACGCCCCGACCCGACCCGACCCGGCCCTGCTCGACGAGCTCACCGAGTCACAGCGGCACGTGATGCAGCAGCTCGCCGATGGTGTGAGTGCGCGCGCGATCGCCAACGAACTCGAGGTGTCGCGCTCGAACGTCTACGCCATCCGCAAGCGCATCGCCCGCAAACTGGGCATCGCCCCGGACGACGTCCCGGGCGTGGCCCGCGACCTGCTCGGCACCGAGGCGTCCTGACGCGTCGCCGGACCTCGTCAGGTGCCTGCAGCGAGCTCGGCCACACGATCGGCGACGGCGAACCCGTCGGCCGGCTTGAACACCATCGCCTCGGCGCCGGCCCACTCCGCGAGGAAGCGATCCTCGTCCCGCGAGACCAACACGACCGCCGGCGGGCGATGTGCGTCGCGCAGTTCGCACTCGGCCCGCAGTTCGTAGAGCCACGAGAAGCCGCCCTTGGCGTCGATGTCCCCGTCGACGACGAGCACGTCGAAGTCCCCCGTGCGCAGCAGGTCGGCGGCGGCGG
>JBFJMP010000314.1:0-3665 GCA_041633895.1 Nitriliruptoraceae bacterium | reverse complement strand
GACGGATGCCGAACCGCCGGCAGGTGACGAGGTGATCGCGTCCTTCGCCGCCCTGGCGGACTGGCTGGTCAGGGAGTACGGCGACCACAGCGCGTGATGTGCCGGCAGGACCGTCAGGAGACCGTGAGGACGACCTTGCCGAGCTTGCCGCCCGCGGTGAAGTGGTCGTAGGCCGCGGCGGCGTCCTCGAGGTCGAACGTCGCGTCCACCGGCACCGTGAGGCGCCCCGAGGCCACCCAGGGAAGGACCTCGCGCTCGACCGCACGGGCCGTCAGCGCCTTCTCCTCCAGTGGCCGGGCCCGAAGTGTCGAACCCAGGATGCGTCCCCGCGTGCCGAGGAGCACCGCGAGGTTGATCTCGGTCTTGGCGCCCGCCCCGATCCCGATGACCACGATGCGGCCCCCGGTGGCGAGGTTGCGCAGGTTCGTGTCGAGGTTGACGGCACCGACGAGCTCCAGCACCACGTCGTAGGGCCCGTGGTCCGCGACCGCGTCGGGCTCCACGACCTCGTGAGCGCCGAGTCCGCGGACAGCGTCGTGGGCCGCCGGGTTGCGGACCGATGCGACCACGTGCGCCCCGACGGCAGCGGCGATCTGGACGGCGGCGGTGCCGACGCCCCCTGCCGCGCCGGTGACCAGCACGCGCTCCCCCGGGCGGAGTCCGGCCCGCGTGCACAGGGCGTCGTGGGCGGTGGTGGCGACCTCGGCGAACCCGCCGGCCTGCGCCCACGTCAGCGCGTCGGGCACCGGCATCAGGACCCGCTCGTGCTCGACGACCTGTCCGGCCTGTCCCCCGCCACCGGTGATCCCCATGACGCGGTCGCCGGGAGAGAACCGCTGGGCGCCCGCGCCGACGGCGAGCACCTCCCCCGCGAACTCGAGACCGGGGATGTCGGCCACGGCCCCGGGTGGCGCCGGGTAGCGCCCGCGGCGCTGCAGCATGTCCGCGCCGTTGAGGCCGGCGGCCCGCGTGCCGACCAGCACCTCGCCGGGGCCCGGTGTCAATGCGTCGCGGTCGGCAACCGCGACCGCACCGTCGTCGAAGGTCACCGCACGCATCAGTCGTCCTCGTCGTCGAAGTCGAAGTCGTCGTAGAAGCCGAGGGATGCCGGGTCGAGGACGCCGAGCAGTTCCTCCTGCCATGCCGCGAGGTGGGACATCAGCTGCATGAGTGCGAGCTCGCGGGGCGGCACCGCGTCGAGGTCCGTCCCGAGCAGGTGCTCGTCGCCGACGCGCGCCCCGAGCGCCAGCCGGAGGTCGTTCAGCACGCCGAGGACCAGGACCGGCTCCTCGTCGCGGAGGACGGTCGTCACGGCGCGTTCGTCCTCGGGACCCAGCAGGTCCTGGAGTTGGCGGGCCGCAGCGACCTTGGCGTCCTGGACGCTGCCGTGCACGAGGTCGCGGACCTCGCGGTCGGCGTCGTCGTCCCCGGTGACCGTGGCCGGGAACAGCCGTCGGATCACGGCGTCGTCCGACAGGCGATCGTCCAACAGGGACTGGAGTTCATCGAGCAGCGACCGGAGGAGGCTGGCCTCGCCGGCACGCAGGTGCATCCGGACGCCGTCGGCGTGGGGCGAGAACGTGTCCCTCACGTGGAGCGCTGCATCGTGGCCTGCAGGCCGTAGCCGTGCAGTTGCTCCACGTACATCTCGGCCTGTTCGCGCGGCTCCGAAGCCACGAGCGCCCGGCCGCGGTTGTGGACCTCGAGCATGAGCTTGCGTGCGATGGGTTCGGTGAACCCGAACACGCGTCGGAAGACGAACACCACGTAGCCCATCAGGTTGACGGGGTCGTCCCACACGATGACGTCCCACGGCGGATCCTGCCGTGGGTCATCGAGTGCCTGTGCCTCGTCCTGCTCGGCTGGTGCCGCGGCAGGACCGGCGAGGTGGGGCGGACGCATGCCCACTCCCACTGCCTCCATGGCACCCATGGGATCGGTCAGCGCCGCCGACGACGTGCGGCGCGACGCTGGCGCTCGCGCTCTTCGAGCGTGTCCCAGGTGGGGGGCGGCGCCATGGTGCGGCCGACGGGGTTCGCCGCGGGTGCCGGGTGGACGACGGTGACGTCGACGGCCGCGGGCGAGCCCTCACCCTCGGCGACCTCGAACTCGACGATGTCGCCGGGGTTCAGCGAACCGCCGGCCACGCTGTCGGCGTGCACGTACAGGTCGTTGCCGTCCTGCGTGCTCAGGAAGCCGAACTTGCGGTCGGCGTTGAAGACCTTGACGGTCGCGGTGGCCATGGTGGTGTCCTCGTCGCGCGGGCGCGCTGCAGTGGTCAGGTGCGCAGGTCGGGGGCGATGCCCGGCGTGTGTCGTGTGCCGGATGCGTTCGCGTGCCGTTGACGCTGGTGCAGCGCATGCAGCACCACGTCCCTGCGGCGTGAGGCGATGGTAGCGCAGGGATCGCCTGCGTCGACCTGCGCTCACCCCCGTGCGGCAGCCCACCGTTGGGCGGCACCGATCACGTCGTCGAGGTCCTCGTCCTCGAGGGCGTCGACGGGCGTGCGGTCGTCGAGGCGGCGCTGCGGGGCCAGGAACCAGGCCGCGGCCTCGTCGTCGGACACCCAACCCTGCAGGATCCGGAGCACGTCGAGCGCGCAGTCCATCGGGTCGCCCGCCGGAATGCGGTCGGCGGCGGCGTCCCCGATGAGTTCGCGGAGCTCCATCTCGTCGTCCAGCGGATCGTCGCGATACATGTCAGGCGCGGTCCCGGGCACGTTGGTGGAGGGCCTCGCACTCGACCACGTAGTTCTCGGCGTCCTCGATCCGCTCGGGCAGTCGGCGCTGCTCCTCGGCGATGACCTCGAGGCGCAGGCGGATGGCGTCGCTGATCGGGGCGTCGGTGTGGATCATCCGTCGACGCAGGCGTGCAGGTGCCTCCTGCGCGTGCGCCGCGCCTTCGGACTCGAACCGGCGCAGGCGGCGGGCCTCGTCGGCGAGGTACTCCTCCCACCGTCGCAGGTCGGCGACCGCGTCGCGGGCCCGCAGCAGGGCGAAGTACGTCGTCTCGGCGTCGTCCGCCACGTCAGGCCCCCTGCAGCTGCTGGACGCGCCGTTCGAGGCCACGCAGTGACGTGTCGAGGATCACGCGTGCCGCCCGCTTCTTCAGGAAGCCCGGGACGGGCAACGCGATGTCGCCGAGCAACCGATAGGTGACCTCGCACGACTCGCCGTGGTCGACGACGTCGTAGCTGCCGTCGAGGCGCGTGAGCAACTCGGACTTGGCCAGGTGCCACTCGAGGTGGTCGCCGGTGCGCTGGTACCGCAGTTGGTAGTGGACCTCGGCAACGCGCGCGTCAGCGGTGAAGTCGACCAGCACCGGTTGGCCGTCGGCGTCCGTCTCGGCGACGGCGGCCGCGGTGACCGCATCGGCCCAGAGCGGGTAGGCGTCGAAGTCGAGGATCACCTGCCAGACCGTCGCGGCCGGAGCCGCGATGGAGATGGTGTCGTGAACCTGGTCGACCACGAGGGTCCCTTCCGGGTGCGATGGGCGGTGACGGCGCGAGCGTAGCCACCGCCCTTACGCGGGCGCGTCCGCCGCGCCGTCCGAGGGGGTGGCTGCCTCCGGGGCGCCGACGGGGACGACGGGATCGAGTCCCCGCGCGAGGAGTTCCGTCCGGGCGTGGTCGAGCGCCCCTTCGAGACGGCGCACCTCGTCGACCG
>JBFJMP010000313.1:0-3669 GCA_041633895.1 Nitriliruptoraceae bacterium | reverse complement strand
GGGGGGGGGGGGGGGGGGGCCAGGGGGCGTCGGGCACGAGTCAGGGGATCCTCGTGGGGGGCTGCATGCGGGAGAGGTGACGCGGCCGGGAACACGCCTCGTCGCGTCACCTGTCGGCAGGTGCTGCCCGGACTTCACCGTCAGCCGGCAGCGATGCCCGTTTCGCCGCTGCCGGACGGCACCTGCGTCCTCCGGCAGGAGCACGGCTGCGCACCGCACTTGGGGCAGCCGTCGCGGTAGCGCTCGGCCGCCTCCTGCAGGTCCACGTCGCACAGGTCGGCGAGAGTGACCAGCCAGGCCAGCACGTCCGAGAACTCGTGGACGCGTTCGGCGTGGCCCTCACGGCGGATGGCACGGGAGAGCTCGCCGACCTCCTCGACGAACCACGCGAAGTTGGTGTCGATGCCGCGCGCGCGGTCCTGTTCGCCGTATGTCGCGCGAATCGAGGCCTGCAGGTCTGCGATCCTCATGTGCCGTCCTCGCTGGCCGGGAGCGCGTCACCAGCGAGCGCGTCGTAGCCGTGCTGGTGGTGTGCATCGTCCTGATGGTCGGGGTGGTCGGCCGGCTCGACGTGGATGACCGCGTCGGCGACGGCGGGGACGGCCTCGCGCAGTCGGTCCTGCAGTTCGTGGGAGAGGTCGTGGGACTCGGCGAACGTCAGGTCGGGGTCGACCTCGACGCAGACGTCGAGGAAGATGCGACTGCCGACCATCCGGGCCCGCAGGGTGTGGTGGTCCACCACGTCGGGGAGCTCGCGGATCGCGGTGTTGAGGCGCGCGATGACGTCCTCGTCGGGGGCGCGGTCCGTCAGGACGCCGAGCGTGTTGCGCGTCAGCGAGATGGCGGTGACGGCGACCAGCGCGGCGACGACGAGCGCTGCCAGCGGGTCGCCGACGGGCGCGCCGAACCGCACGGCCAGCAGGCCGATGATGACGGCGATGTTGGACCACACGTCGGTCGCGAAGTGGAGGGCGTCGGCCTCGAGCGCCAGGCTGCCACCGGACTCCCGGGCGGTGCGCGCGAGGTAGCGCGAGATCCAGAGGTCGACGACGAGTGCGACCACGATGACCGCGACGCCGGCCAACGGTGTCTCGACGGACGGTTCCCCGACGAGGCGTTGCCACGCCTCGCTGGCGATGACGCCGACCGTGACGAAGAGCATCGCCAACTGCACCAGGCTCGACACCGCCTCGAACTTCTCGTGGCCGTAGGCGTGTGTCTCGTCCGGCGGGCGGGCGCCGACGTGCACGCCCACGAAGGCGAAGATCGACGCGGTGAGGTCGAGGAGGCTGTCGGCTGCCGAGGCCCACAGGGCGATCGAGCCGGTCACCACGCCGACGATGACCTTGAGCGTCAGCAGGCCGATGTTGACCACGATCGAGGCCGTCGCGGCGCGGCGCTTGGCCCGCGCCAGCCCGAGGTCGCTGGCGTGGCTACCGGCACCGTTGGAGATGTCGTTGCTCATCGTCGGGCGAACCTATCGCGGTCGTGGCGTGGCGCTGCACGGCCCGGACGGGTGGGAACGCACGATGCCGCGCGAGCGAGTCGCGCGGCATCGTGGTGGTCGGGATGGCCGGATTCGAACCGGCGGCCTCCTCGTCCCGAACGAGGCACGCTAACCAAGCTGCGCCACATCCCGTCCTGGGACCCTCATCAGAGGGCGACGGGCAGCGTACACGGGCCCCGGTGGTCCGAGCCAACCGCGGCTCGTCAGGGCGTGCGCTGTCCGGTCAGGATCACGGCACCAGGGTCAGCACCGTGATCTCGGGGCGGCACGCGAAGCGGAACGGGGCGAACTGTGACGTGCCCAGCCCGGGCGACACGTGGAGCCAGCGGTCCCGGTAGCGGGACTCCCCACGGATCTGGTCGAGCGGCAGGTCGCAGTTGCCCACGACCGCCCCGATCGGGGGGAAGCGCACCTGGCCGCCGTGGGTGTGGCCGGACAGCAGCAGGTCGTGCCCGGCGTCGACGAGCAGGTCGAGGGCAGCCGTGTAGGGGGCGTGCACCAGGCCGAGGTGGAGGACGGCGTCGTCGATCGTCGGCCGCAGGACGTCGAGGTCGGGGAGCACGGTGTCGTGCAGGTGGGGATCGTCGATCCCGGCCACGGCGACGGGTCCGGCCGCGGTCGCCACCTCGACGGACTCGTTGCGGAGCGTGCGGACGCCGTTCTGGGCGAGGCCGTCGAGCATGCGGTCGGTGTCGAGGGGGATGCCGTGCTCGCGGCGCTCCGGGTCCGTCATGTACGCGAACGGGTTCTTGAACGTCGGGCCGAACAGGTCGTTGGAGCCGAGGACGAGGACCCCTGGTCGCCCGCTCGCGGTCAACGGTGCCAGTGCGCGGACCGCCGCCTCCTCGGTGTCGGCCGCACCGAGCAGGTCGCCGGTCATCACGACCAGGTCGGCCTGTTCGCGCGCGGCCTGCCTGATGAAGGCGACCTTGCGGTCCTGCCCGGGGATGAGGTGGACGTCGGAGACGTGCAGGAGTCGCACCGGGCGCTGGGCGCCGGGGCGCAACGCACCGTGCAGGTGCACGTGCCGCAGGCGCCACCACGTGCGCTCGACCACCACGCCGTAGGTGACACAGGCGGCGCCGACGGCCCCGACGGTGGTCGCGAGTCGGTGCAGGCTCACGCGCCCTCGCTGCCGTCGTTGCCGCCGCCCCCGTTGCCGTTGCCGTTCCCGTTGCCGTTGGTCGGTGACTCGCTGGGGGTCGGTGACTCGGTCGGCGATGGCTCCTCGGAGGGTTCATCGGGTGGGTCGTCGCGGGCGACCCCCACCTGGATGACCACCGTGGTGCCTTCTCCCGGGACCACGACCTCGCCGCCCCGCGGCGTCTGGGACAGGACGATGCCGACCTGGTTGGCGCGGTTCGTGGGCTTGGTGAAGACGAGGACCTCGTAGCCGGCGGCTGTCAGGACCTGTTCGGCCTGTGCCTGCGACATGCCGATGACGTCCGGCACGGTGGGCTGCACGCCCGTGCCGTCGGACAGGTAGAGGATCACGGCGTTGCCGGCCGCAGCGCTCGTGCCCGGCGGGGGTTCCTGACGCAGGAACGTGCCCGGGGCCTGGTAGCCGACCTCGGTGATCGTGATCAGGTTGAGTCCGGCCGCCTCGACCAGGGCCGCGGCCTCGGCCAGCGATGCGGCGGTCATGACGTCCGGGACGGTCGCGCCCGGGACGCTGCCGGGGCCGGGGAAGCCCTCGGGCTCGTAGCGCTGGGAGGCCTGGGTCATGAACGCCGCCCACATGGGCGCGGGGATCGTGCCGCCGTAGACCCGGCTGTAGGGATCGCCTCCGATCGTGACGCCCTCCATGAGGCGTGTCACCGCCGGGCACTTGGCGACTCCGTCCGCGTAGTCCGAGGGGTTGCCGTCGCCGGACTGGCCGTCGTGGTAGCGGGGGCAGACGGCAGCGGCCTGTTCGACGGTCTCGTAGACGCGTTCGCCGTTCGGGTAGCCGACCCAGGAAGCCGTCGCGATCTGGTGGATGAAGCCGACGAACCAGGCGTCGCGCGAGTCGTCCGTCGTACCGGTCTTGCCCCGGGTGGGGTAGCGGCCCATCTGGCCCTGGATGCCGCCGGCGGTGCCGCCGGGCGTGACCGGGCCGCTGAGGATGTCGACCGTGCGGTCGACGATCGCCGTGTCGATCACCTGCTCGCAGTCAGCGGTGT
>JBFJMP010000312.1:0-3703 GCA_041633895.1 Nitriliruptoraceae bacterium | reverse complement strand
CGCCCGTACGGCGGCGGACGGCAGCATCATCCGGCTGTCCGACCAGGACCGCTCGCGGTGGGACGCCGGCCTGATCGCCGAGGGCCATGCCCTCGTCCGCGACTGCCTGCGTCGCAACCGACCCGGACCCCTGCAGCTCCAGGCCGCCATCGCCGCCGTGCACGCCGATGCAGCGACATGGGACGCGACCGAGTGGGACCAGGTCGTGGCGCTGTACGACCAGCTCGCCGTCGTCCGGCCTGACCCCATCGTCGGCCTCAACCGGGCGATCGCCATCGGTGAGCGTGACGGGGCGACCGCCGGACTCGCCGCGCTCGGTGAGGTCGACACCGGAGCGCTCGACGACCACCCGTCGTTCCACGCCGCCCACGCCGACCTGCTGGCCCGCGCCGGGCACGTCACGGCCGCCGCTGCGGCCTTTGACCGGGCACTCGCCACGACCAGCAACGAGGCCGAACGGGACTTCCTCCGCGCCCGTCGCGCCAGCCTCGGCCGACCTGGTCCTACGCTTGGGACCGCCTCGACCGACCGGCTGGAGACCTTCGATGGCTGACGCGCCAGGAACCCCCCACGACCTGCTCGGGCACGTCGAGCACGGGGCGCGGCTGGTGGTCCCGCTCGCGAACGGCGAACCCGTGTCGCTCCTCGACGCCCTCGAGGACGCCATCGACGACCTGCGGGACGTCACGGTCCACCAGATGCATGCGCTGCACGACCGGGCCTACCTGCGGGGCGAGCAGCGCGACCACCTGCGCCACGTCAGCTACTTCCTGTCCCACGTCACGCGACCGCACTTCCATGCTGGTGGACTCGACCTCGTGCCGGCGCACTTCAGCGAGGTACCCCAACTCGTCGAGCATCGCGGGGGCGCGGACATGGTGCTCGCCGCCGCCGCCCCGATGGACGCGCACGGCTACTTCTCCCTGGGGACCAACGCCGACTACGTCGCCGGGCTCGTCGGTCGCGTGCCGTTCTACCTGGAGGTGAACTCGGCCATGCCGCGCACCTTCGGCCGCAACCAGGTCCACGTGAGCCAGGTCGCTGGCTGGACGGAGGTGGACCGCCCCCTCGTCGAGGTGCCACCCCACGAGCCCGCCGACATCGACATCCGCATCGCCGAGTTCGTCGCGGACCGTGTGGAGGACGGGGACACGCTGCAGGTGGGCATCGGTGCGATCCCCAACGCGATCCTCGCCCGCCTCCGTGACCATCACGACCTCGGCCTGCACACCGAGTTGCTGGCCGACGGCGTGATCGACCTCGTCGAGGCCGGCGCGCTGACGGGCGTCGCGAAGCGCAGCGGCCGGAACAAGCACGTCACCACGTTCGCACTGGGGACCCAGCGGCTCTACGACTGGCTGCACGACAACGCATCCGTGGAGCTCTGGCCGGTCGAGCACGTCAACGACCCACGGACCGTGGCACGCGAGGACGGCTTCGTGTCGATCAACGCCACCACCGAGGTCGACCTGCTCGGCCAGTGCGCGAGCGAGACCGTGCAGGGCCGGTACTGGTCCGGCAGCGGCGGGCAGTCGGACTTCGCCCGCGGTGCCCTGTACGCCGAGCGTGGCCGTGGCTTCGTCGTGACCCGATCGACCGCGCGGGGCGGTGAGCTGTCACGGATCGTGGGCCGCCTGTCCCGCGGCTCCGTCGTCACCACGCTGAAGAACACCGTCGACCACGTCGTCACCGAGTTCGGCGTGGCCGAGCTCCGCGGCCGCTCGATCCGTGAACGGGCGGAGGCCCTCATCGGCATCGCCCATCCCGACCATCGCGACTGGCTGCGCGGCCAGGCCACTGCGCTCGGCTACGTCTGAGCCTCAGGCGTCGCGGACGTCGACCATCAGGTCGTTGGACAGCGCTTCGAGCGCCCCGATCACGTCGTCGGCGGCGACACCGTCGGGCAGGCGGACGACCGCGGCAGCGCGGAAGAGCGCACTACCGGCCATCGCGGCGGACTCGGTCCACGTGCGCAGGTCCACGATCCCGACGCCCAGCGCCGCGAGGCGATGGGACACCTCGTGGACGATGCCGGGTCGGTCCGCCCCGACGACCTCGAACCGCAGGCTCGGGGACTCCGCGGAGTCGTCGTCCGTGGTTGCGGCTCGGAGGGTGACGTCGAGCAGCCCCTGGTCGCGCAGCGGCCCGAGCGCCTCGCGGAAGTCGCCAGCGCGGTCGGACGGGAGCCGTACGAGGACCATGCCCGCGAACATCCCCGCGAGCTCGGTCATGTGGCTCTGTTCCCAGCTGCCGCCGTGGTCAGCGACCACCTCGGACAGGGCCTCGACGAGGCCGGCGCGGTCGGCGCCGATGACGGAGAGCACGAAGGATTCCATGCGGCAACCGTAGACCACTCCGGCCTGCCCGGAGTGACCCAGACCGGCGTCGGCACCGAACCATGGACACCCCCTGGAGACCGCCATGCGACGCCACCCGAACCGCGAGACGCCCGGCCCCGGACAGGAGTCGGTGTGGGACTACCCGCGCCCACCCACCCTCGATCGACCGGGCGAACTGGTGGTGGTCACGTTCGGTGGTGCGGAGGTCGCCCGGACCACGAACGCAGCACGTGTGCTCGAGACATCGCATCCGCCGACGTACTACCTCCCGCGCGAGGACGTCGACATGTCGCTGCTGCGCCCTGCCGCCGGGTCCAGCGTGTGCGAGTGGAAGGGACGCGCGTCCTACTTCGACCTCGTCGTGGGCGACCACGTCAGCTCGAAGGCGGCGTGGACCTACGACGACCCCTCCCCCGCCTTCTCGTCGATCGCCGGACACGTCGCGTTCTACCCCCAGCGTGTCGACCGGGCCAGCGTCGACGGCGAGGTCGTCCGCGCCGTCCAGGGCGACTTCTACGGCGGGTGGGTGACCAGCCGCGTCGTCGGCCCCTTCAAGGGCGAGGTCGCTGGCTCCATGTCCTGGTGACCGAAGTCCTGGTGACCGAACCGTCCCGGCAGGAACCGGCGACACGCCGTAGCGTGCGGGCGTCCTGACACCCCGCATGCCCGCCGCGCCGCCGAGGTCCGCCATGGCTGACGAGAACCCGTCCGAGCTGATCGATGCGATCATCCGGGAGCTGCCCGACTGGCAGGCCGACACGCTGTCCAAGGTCCGTTCGCTGATCCGGAAGGCCGACCCCGACGTCGTCGAACAGGTCAAGTGGCGCAAGCCCACGAACCCCCTCGGGGTCGCGACGTGGAAGCACGACGGGATCCTCTGCACGGGCGAGACCTACAGGGACAAGGTCAAGCTCACGTTCGCGCACGGCGCCGCGCTCGACGATCCGTCCGGGCTGTTCAACTCCAGCCTGGGCGGCAGCACGCGCCGCGCCATCGACCTGTTCGAGGGCGACGACCTCGACGAGGGCGCGTTCATGGCCCTCATCGACGCGGCCGTCGGTCGCAACCTCGGCTGACCCGCACGGCCCTGCGGTCGGTCAGGTGTGGCGACCGGCGTCGCCCAACAGGCGCGTCACCTCGTCGTCACCGACCTGTGAGAAGTCGTCGTAGAAGTACCCGATGGCGCGGAACCGCCGGGGCGTCTCGAGGCACACGACGTCGTCGGCGAGTTCCTCCAGGTCACGGATCGTCTCGGGCGGGGCGACGGGCACGGCCACGACGATCCGCGCCGCATCCCGTCGGCGAAGGACCTCGACGGCGGCCCGTGCCGTGAAGCCGGTCGCCAGCCCGTCGTCGACCACGAT
>JBFJMP010000311.1:0-3713 GCA_041633895.1 Nitriliruptoraceae bacterium | reverse complement strand
AGCCGGACGGTGCGGCCCAGCCCTGACACGGGATCCCTGCGGATCACGGGCGGCGGGGCGAGGGTCGTGGTGTCCATGGCCCGAGCCAACCACGAGACGATTCTTAAGTCAACTTTAGTTGTTTATAGATCCCCCGTCGACCGTCACCGCACGGTCGACCAGGCGCGTCGCATCGGCATCGTGCGACACGAGCAGGGTCGTCACCCCCCGTACCGACTGCTCCCCCAGCACCTCGTCGAGGCACGCGCGCCCGCGCACGTCCAGCGCGGCGTGCGGCTCGTCGAGCAACAGCAGGGCCGGGCGTCGCGCGAGGGCCGCCACGAGCTGGCAGCGTTGCCGCTGTCCGGCCGAGAGGCGACCAACGGGCACGTCGAGGAGCGCGGTCAGGCCGAAGCGGGCCACGAGCTCGCGGCCTGCACCCACGCGACCGGCCAACCCCAGGAAGAAGTCGAGGTTCTGACGGACGGACAGGTCGTCGTAGAACCCCGCATGGTGCCCGACATGGGACAGCCGACGGCGCTGGCTGCGCCGATCCCGGGCGAGGTCGTGGCCGAGCACCTCGGCCCGGCCAGCCGTCAGGGCGACGAGTCCCGCCAACAGGCGCAGCAGCGTGGTCTTGCCCGCACCGTTCGGACCGGCGAGTAGGATCGTCTCCCCCACGCCGACTTCGAGGTGGCCGCCAGCCAGGGCGGGGAACCCACCGAGCAGGACGAGCGGGTCGTCCACCCGTACAGCCACGTCGCCGACCGCCGCCATCACCATCGCTCCAGGCTCGTCTTTAAACAGCGTAGACTAGATTTAGAATCCGTCCAGCAGGAGGTGTGGGATGGCGGGCCGCCCCGCTCGGCGAACCACGACGGCGATCCTGGCCCCACTGGTCCTCGCCGCGTGCACCTCCGCTCGGGGCGCGCCACCCAGGGCGAGCGGCTGCACGCCGGGCGTGTTCGTGGACGACCTCGGTGCGGTGGCCGTCGCCGCCGTGGACGACGCCTTCGCGCCGGCGTGCATCGTCGTCGACGCCGGCACCGATGGGGCGATCACGGTCGTCGTCCGAAACGACGGTCGGCGACCGCACACGTTCACGATCGCCGACCAGGATGTGGACGTCCACGTCGACGCGGGTCAGGTCGCGATCGTCGCGGTCGCGGTCACCTCAGGGGAGATCCCGTTCGTGTGCACGATCCATCCCGGCATGGCGGGGCGCCTGCGCACGACGGACACCTGACCACACCATCGACCGTCACTTCATGACACGGGCTTCATGACACGGGCTTCATGACACGGGCTTCATGATTGGCCTCTGTCGTGAAGCGCTGCTTGACTGACCGGTTCCCCTGTGACACGTGAGGGGACCGGACCGGCCGGTGCCCTCCCGCGTGTCCGTCGGATCACGAAGGAGTCTCCATGCACATCACGCTGCCCAGACGAGGCCCCCGCTCCCGCCGATCGCTGCCTGTCCTGGCACTGCTGACCGCCGCGGCGATGACGCTTCCCGTGGCTGCCGCCTCCGCCGAAGCACCCCAGGGCGGCCACGCATTTGGCGACGCGAGTTCCACCGGCCGACAGGTCGCCGATGGTCCATCTGCACCCGGACTCGCGTGGGAGACCGACCTCGGCTTCGCCCTCGCCAACGAGACCGGCACCTCGATCCTGGCCTCGAACGGCCTGGCCATCTTCCAGGGCCGCGCCGTCACGGACGTCCCCGGCACGCCCGAGAACGAGGCCGACGACACCCGCGGTGTCATGGTGGCAATCGACCCGACCGACGGCTCGATCGGCTGGGACGTGCCGGCGATGGACATCGCGTGGGAGTGCCCTGCCGTGGCGACCTCCGACGGACGGATCATCACCACCCTGAAGGGGCAGACGCTCCGCAACCCGGACTTCGACCAGCATCTGGTGGCCCTCGACGCCGAGACCGGCGACCTCCTGCCCGGCCAGGAGTACGACGGGGAGGCGCAGGGTGACGGACGCATGCAGCCGTGCTCAGCCGGCCAGCGGATGGTGCTGTCCCCGGACGAGACCCTGGCCCTCGTGCAGGGATACTTCACCTTCGACCACCGGATCCGTGCGATCGTCATCGACGAGGACGCCCCGAACGCCTGGACACTCGCATGGGAGGTCGACCTCGAGGAGGTCGACGGCTCCGAGCCTTCCGTCGAGACGCCGATCACGGCGGCCACCGACGGCAGCGGCTTCTACATCGTGCACCGATGGGACCGCTCGACCGACCCGGACACCTACCGGCTGGCCAAGTACGACTGGGACGGCAACCCGCTGCACCACCTCGACCTGCCCTCGCCGACCAACAGCTTCACGGACCAGACGATGGTGGCGGTCGACGGCGGCGTGACCGTCGGGCTCGACGCCTGCGCCGGGGCTGCTCCGGACGCCACCAGCACGGAGTGCCTGACGTTCTACGACGACCAGGGCGGGGCCTTCACCGAGCGCTGGACCGCCTACGCCACCTCGCGGGGTGGCAACAACACCTTCAACCGCATCCGACTGCTCGACGACGACACGCTCGGTGGGTGGTCCGAGATCGGCGGTGGCGCCGGGATCGTCGGCCTGTCGGTCGCGGACGGCTCGCTGCTGTGGCAGGCCGACACGGCGTTCTCCGCCAACGGGAACCAGTTCATCACCGACGCCTCGGGAAACGGCTACTTCTCCGGCTTCGGTGAGCACCACGTCCGATCGATCACACCCGAGGGCCGGTTCCGCTGGACCATCCCCTTCTGCCACCTTGACACCGGCGAGGCCACGATCGTGGGTCCGATCGGGCGCGACGGCACGCTCATCACCATGCGCGGCGATGGCGCGGACCAGCAAGAGGTCTTCCGCGGCTTTCGCGCGGACGCCGAGCTGCCCAAGGGTGCCTGCCCCGAGCAGGAGGAGCGCGTGTCCGGCCTGAACCGGGTCGAGACCTCCGTGCAGATCTCGGGTGCCAGTTTCACGGACGACGGCTCGGCAGACACCGTCGTGATCGCCACGGCGAGCAACTACCCGGACGCACTTGCGGGTGGTCCGTTGGCGCGCAGCCTGGACGCGCCGCTCCTGCTCACGTCGCCGTCGGCCCTGTCCGCAGCGACGCGCGCGGAGATCGAACGACTTGGTGCCAGCAACGCCGTGCTGCTCGGAGGTGTGGGCGCGCTGTCACCTGCGGTCGAGGAGGAACTCGCCGGCGACATGGGCCTGACGGTTGACCGCATTGCCGGTGGCAACCGCTTCCACACCGCGCAGCTGATCGCGGAGCGCATTCCAGCGACGACGGCCTACGTCACCGAGGGCATCAACGCCGACTCCCACCGTGGCTGGCCAGACGCGGTGGCCGTGTCCGGCCTCGCCTCGCTCGAGCAGCGACCGATCCTGCTCGTCGCGCACGCATCCGCACCCCAGCCGACACTCGACGCACTCGACGCGATGAACGCGACCGATGCGATCGTGGTCGGTGGCGAAGGGGCCGTGTCCGCAGCGGTCGTCAACGCGATCGAGGCGACCGGGGTCGCGGTCGAACGCCTGTCAGGAACCAGCCGCTTCGGCACCTCCGTCGAGGTTGCGAAGCGGTCCGTCGCAGCCGGCGCCACCACCTTCGACCTGTGGTTCGCCACGGGCCTGTCGTTCCCGGATGCGCTGGCGGCCGGCCCCGCGGTCGCCAAGGACAACGGCGTGCTGCTGCTCGTCCACGGCACTCGGCCGGAGGGAGGCTCTGAGGT
>JBFJMP010000310.1:0-3736 GCA_041633895.1 Nitriliruptoraceae bacterium | reverse complement strand
GGGCGCGGGAACGGGGAAACGGGTTCAGTCGGGCAAATCGGCGCCCCGACGCCCCGTCCGTCCCACCCTTGGGTGCATCGAGTGACCGCTCGGGTCACATTCTGCACCCAACCGGGTCGACGTGCCCCGTTCGGGTGCAGTCCCCGACCACGTGCGTCGATGCACGTGGGTGAAGGGGCGCGGCACGCAAGCGCAACCGGAGAGCAACGCCACAAGCTGGGGGAAAGCGCGAAGGGCCCCGACCGTCTGGTCGGGGCCCTTCGTGTCGTTCAGGTGCGGCTCAGCTCAGCTGAGGTCCACCGGGGTGGAGCTGACCGAGACGAGCTCGCCGTCCTGGAACTGGGCAACCGCGTAGGTGGCCTTGGTCGGGTTGCCGCCGGTGCCGCCCTCGACACCCTGCAGCGCCAGCTCGCCGGAGGCGCCGTCGTAGTCGACGTCACCGCCCGCCTCGATGATCGCGATGCAGTCGGCGAAGGTGGTGCACTTCTCGCCACCGTCGGTGAGGTCGAGCAGCGTCTGCACGTCCCACTGCGACGAGTCGTCCGTGCCCTCGGCCGAGGCCCAGAGGCCCATGAGGATGGCGCAGTCGTACGCCTGACCGCCGTAGAGGAAGTCAGCGACACCCGACTCGGCGAGGCGCTGGTTGAACTCGTTCGAGCCCGCCGCACCGATCAGCTTCATGCCGTCGAGCGAGACCTCGGCGAGGTCGTCGAGCTGCGAGGAGAACACGCCGTCCGCGCCGTACATGATCGCCGGGTCCAGACCGCGACCCTCGACCAGCTGGTTGAGGAGACCGGAGGCCTCACGGAAGCCGACCACGAGGATGGCGCTGGGGTTGGCAGCGGCGATCTCGTTGGCCTGCGACTCGAACAGCGTCTCGTCCGGGGCGTAGGCGATGGTCAGTGCGGGCTCGACGCCCTGGGCGCTGAGTGCGTCCGTGACGGCTGCGGCGATGAAGTCACCGTAGGCGTCCTGGAGCTGCACGATCACGATGTTGTCGGCGTTGCCGTCCGCGATGATCTCGTTGGCGATGATCGGGGCGACGAACTCGTCCGACGGGACGGTGCGGAAGAACAGCGACGCGGTCGGCGTGGTGTTGAAGTCACCAGAGGTCGCCGAGGGCGAGCAGTTCGGGATGCCGTTGGCGTTCAGCGTGGCGAGCACACCGAGCGTCGCGCCGGAGGAGGCCGCACCCACGATGGAGTCGGCACCCTGCGCGAGGGCGTTGTTGACGTTGGTCGCCGTGATGTCACCGCTGGTGCCGGAGTCGAACTCGAGGAGCTCGACGTCGGACCCGAGGACACCGCCCGCAGCGTTCATGTCGGCGACGGCCAGTGCGACACCACCGATCATCGGGGCGCCGAGGTAGTCGAGGAAGCCGGACTCGGGCAGGACACGCGCGAGCGTGAACGTGCCGTCACCCTGGCCCGTGGCCTCGACGGGCTCGGCGGTCTCCGTCTCGGACGCGGTCGGCTCTTCCGAGCCGTCCGTCATGGTCTCGGTCGGCGAGTCGGAAGCCGAGGGGTCGTCGCTGGTGTCGTCGCTGCTGCAGGCCGTCGCCGCAAGGGCGAGGGCGGCAGCAAGCGCCGTGCGACGCAGCCACATGGATCGCTGCATGGGTATGTCCTCCCTGAGAGGTGGTACTGATAGGTCGTCAGTGCCTGCGGCGAGGATGATCCCCGCCTCGCGTATGGCGGCATGCACTTCCCCGCCTACCGTGTCGAGCCTAGTCGTTGCCCCCGGACTGTCTACTACATATGTAGGAGTGTGCGCACGATGGCCACCGAACAGACCCTGCTGTTCTGCACGTCCCACGGCGAGGACGAGCCCGAGCGGGCGACCGTGCCCTTCATCGCGGCCACGGTCGCGGCCATGTCCGGCCAGAAGGCGGTCGTCGTGTGCACGATCGACGCCGTGTGGGTCGGCACCCCGGGCGTCGCCGAGCGCATCGAGTCCGAGGGGCAACCGGCCCTGATCGACCTCGTACGGCAGTTTCGCGACGCCGGCGGCGAGATCTGGCTGTGCTCGGCGTGCACCAACAAGCGCGGGATCACCGGTGACGACACGATCGAGGGTGCGACCATCGTCGGGGCGGCGCGGATCGTCGAGGCGCTGACGACCGGCAGGGCGATCACGCTCGGCTGATCGGCTGGTCAGCGGGGCGCGCGTGCGCGGGGTGAACCTCCCTCAGTCGACCTGGCGGCGACCGACGAAGGATCGGGCCAACGTGACCTCGTCGGCGTAGTCGAGGTCGCCGCCCACCGGCAGCCCCGATGCGAGGCGGGACACCGGCACGCCCAGTGGCGTGATCAGGCGCGACAGGTACGAGGCGGTCGCCTCTCCCTCGACGTTGGGGTTCATCGCGAGGATGACCTCGGTGACGCCCTCGTTGTCGAGCCGGACGATCAACTCCTTCACGTGGAGGTCGTCCGGGCCGATGCCGTCGATCGGCGAGATCGCCCCGCCCAGCACGTGGTAGGTCCCGCGGTACTCGCGGGTGCGCTCGATCGCGATGACGTCGCGAGCCTCCTCGACGACGCACATGAGCGCCGGGTCGCGCCGCGGGTCACGGCAGATCCGGCACAGCTCCTCCTGCGAGATGTTGAAGCAGCGCGCGCAGAACCGGATCGTCTCCTTGACGCGCGTGATCGCCGCCGCGAGCCGCGCGGCGTCGGCCGCGTCCGCCTGCAGGAGGTGGAAGGCCACCCGCTGTGCGGACTTCGGTCCGATGCCCGGGAGCCGGCCGAGCTCGTCGATCAGGTCCTGGACTGCGCCCTCGTAGTACATGCCAGGTCCTAGAGGTCGTCGTCGGTGAGCACGGTCGCGCCCAGCGTGGAGGCGAGCAGGGCGGTGGCGTCCTCGACGGCCTCCTCGACGGGCGGGGCATCGACCGCGGCGGCCTCGGCCTCGCGAACGGCGGCCTCTTCGTCGGCTGCGTTCGGCTCGGACGGTGGTGGGACGTCATCGTCCCACTGCGACTGACTGCCCGAGCCGCCTGCGGCGGCGGCGCGCGCAGCGGCGCGTGCCGCAGCCCGTTCCGCGAGGTCCACGACGGTCTCGCGGCCGCCCGACGCCGGCGGGTCGTGCGGCTGGACGGACGGCGGAGCGGTTGCGGTCGCGCCGCCCTCGACGACGGACGGCGAGGGGCGCCGTGGCCCCTCCCCCTCGATGACGGCGTCCACGCGGATGCGGACGCCGCAGATCTCGTCCACGGCGGCGGCGAGCGCCTCGACGGAGTCACCGCGGGTCGCGTTCGCGGCGTGG
The DNA here is from genome assembly GCA_041633895.1 of Nitriliruptoraceae bacterium. Taxonomy (GTDB): domain Bacteria; phylum Actinomycetota; class Nitriliruptoria; order Nitriliruptorales; family Nitriliruptoraceae; genus JBFJMP01. The sequence continues at coordinate 472 of JBFJMP010000310.1, read as the reverse complement.
AAACTGCGGTAGCGCTCGCTGTACTCGAGCGTGAGGATGCCGTTGCGCAGCCGCGTCGGGGTGGCCGGCTGGAACAGCGCGTGGACCCGAGCGCTGGTCTGGCGCACGTGGTCGAGGATCGCCGACCACTGCTCGATGATGCCCGCGAGATCGGCGTCGTTGTCCGGCGGTGGCGGGGCGGTGTAGTCGACCTCCGGCCCCGGCGGGCGGTCGCCGCCGCCCTGGGCCGGGCCCCCGGACTCGGCGGTCTTGCGCGCGCGGGCCTCGGCACGGTCGGCGAACGACGCGGGCTCCGGAGAGGCCGTGTCGCCCTCGTGGACTGAGTCCTCGCCCGGCTCCTCGACCTCGTCCGGCTCGACGGGGGCGGCGGGGGCAGGGGCGGGTGTCTCGTCGGCCACGGGCTCGTCGCCGGATGCCGTTGCCGGCACCGGGTCGGTGACGTCGATCGCCTCGTCGTCGCTGGCGTCCTCGG
>JBFJMP010000309.1:0-3745 GCA_041633895.1 Nitriliruptoraceae bacterium | reverse complement strand
GTGACGAAGTAGCCCTCGCCAAGGCCCGTCTGCTTGCGCGGTGAGACGTCGTCGACCGAGCCGATGACGCTGAGCAGGTCGCCGGGGCGCAGGTAGCGCTCGTAGGTCTGTTCGCAGTTGGTCGCGACCACCGACGTGTAGCCGGCGGCATCCAGCAGGTCGCGGATGCTGCCCGCCGGGTCGTCGGGTTCGACGGCGCGGGGCGCGAGGCCCTGCATGGTCCACGCCTGGAGCATGGTCGGAGGCGCCACGATCCCGCCGTGGACGGACGCGGCGGCGGCCTCGGGGTCCGTGTAGACCGGGTTGGCGTCGCCCATGGCGTCGCACCAGTGCCGGATCATGGCCTGGTTGACCTCGTCGCGGGCAAGCGTGGCGGCGTCACTCGTGCCGCCCACGAAGGCCCGGCAGGCCTCGTAGAGCTCGTCGGTCTGTTCTGCAGTGGTCGTCATCGTCGTCTCCTCAGCGCTTGCCGCGCGGCAGGCCGAGGGCCGTCCACACCATGATCTCGCGCTGGACCTCGTTGGAACCGCCACCGAACGTGCGGACGGTGGCGCTGCGATAGGCGAACTCGAGGCGCCCGCGCAGGACGGTGCCCGGCGACGAGGCACCGAGGTAGCCGGCCTGGCCGACGACGTCGAGCATCAGGCGGCACACCTCGATGTCGGCCTCGGTGCCGTAGACCTTGGCGGTGGAGGCGTCGGCCGGCGTCAGGGCGTCGGTGTTGACGGCGTGTGCCATGCGCCAGTTCAGCAGCTTCACGGCCTCGAGGCGAGCGTGGACACGGGCCAGGTTGTTGCGCACCCACGGGATGTCGAGCAGGCGGTCACCTTCGCGTGTGGTGGTTTCCCCGGCCCACGTGAGGACGTCCTGGAACAGCTCCTCCGTGCGTCCACCCATCGCCGCGAGCGCAACGCGCTCGTGGTTCAGCTGGGTGGTGATCATCTTCCAGCCCTCGTTGATCCCGCCGATGACGTTGGTCACGGGGACGTGCACGTCCTCGTAGTAGGTGGTCGTCGTCGAGCCACCCGACATCGTCGGCAGCGGCGTGACCTTGAAGCCCGGTGACGTCGTGTCCACGAGCATGATGGTGATGCCGCGGTGCTTCTTGGCGTCCTGGTCGGTGCGCGCGGCCAACCAGATGTAGTCGGCGACGTCGCCGCCGCTGGTGAACACCTTGTTGCCGTTGACGATGAACTCGTCGTCCTCGAGCACCGCCCGCGTCTGCAGTGACGCCAGGTCGGTGCCGGCGTTCGGCTCGGTGTAGCCGATGGCGAAGTCGAGCTCGCCTGCCAGGATCCCGGGCAGGAAGCGATCCTTCTGCTCATCGGTGCCGAAGCGCATGATGGTCGGGCCGACGGTGTTGAGCGCGATCATGGGGACGGGCGCGCCGGCTCGGGAGGCCTCGTCGAAGAACACGTACTGCTCGAGGACGGAGCGGCCCTGGCCGCCGTACTCCGTCGGCCAACCGATCCCCAACCAGCCGTCGGCCCCCATCTTCTGGCGGAGTTCGCGGTGGACGGGGCCTCCGTGGCCTTCGGCCGCGATGGCTGCGCGGGCCTCGTCCGTGATCATGGCGGCGAAGTAGGCGCGCAGTTCCCCGCGCAGCTGCTCCTGATCCGCCGTGTAGGCGATGTGCATGGTTCGGCTCCCTCGGTCGTGAACCCCGCCCCGACCACCGCATCGGCGAATAACGAGAACGTGTTCTACATGCGTCAGATAAGCCGAACTGGAGCGCTACGTCAAGAAATGGGGCAGATCCGGTGTCCGAGTGCCAGAAATTGACGGTTGCGCCAGAAACGAGAACGCGTTATAACTTGGAACCGGTTCCGCCGGGGACCTGCACGATGACGAGCGCTCGGGAGACAGCATGTACATCGCGTACACGCCAGAACAGGAGGCCTTCCGGCAGGAAGTGCGGACCTACTTCGAGCACTTGATGACGCCGGAGGTCCGCGAGGCCATCAGCGGCATCGAGGAGGAGGGCTCCGGGGAGACCTACAAGGCCGTCATCCGCCAGATCGGCCAGGACGGGTGGCTCACGGTCAGCTGGCCGAAGGAGTACGGCGGTCGCGACCTGTCGCCGGTCGAGAGCTTCATCTTCTTCGACGAGACCCAGCGCCTCGGTGTCCCGATCCCGTTCCTGACCACCAACACGGTCGGCCCCACGCTGATGAAGTTCGGCACGCCCGAACAGCGCGAACGGTTCCTGCCCGGCATCGCCGGCGGTGAACTCCACTTCTCGATCGGGTACTCCGAGCCGGAGGCCGGCACCGACCTGGCCGCACTCCAGACCCGGGCCGTTCGTGACGGTGACCACTACGTCATCAACGGCCAGAAGATGTGGACGAGCCTCATCCACCACGCGGACTACGTGTGGCTGGCCTGCCGTACCGACCCCGATGCCAAGAAGCATCGCGGCATCTCGATGATCATCGTGCCCACCGACGCCGAGGGCTTCAGCTGGACCCCGGTCAACACCCTCGGGGGCGGCTTCACGTCCGCGACCTACTACCAGGACGTCCGCGTGCCGGTGGAGAACCTGGTCGGTGAGGAGAACGCCGGCTGGTCGCTGATCACCACGCAGCTCAACGCCGAGCGCGTGTCCCTGTCCGCGTCAGGATCGGTCCAGCGCAAGCTCGACGAGGTCCGTGCGTGGGCACAGGCCACCAAGTTGGCCGACGGTCGGCGCGTGATCGACCAGGAGTGGGTGCAGCTCAACCTCGCACGGGTCGCCGCGCGTCTTGAGTTCCTGCGCCTGATGAACTGGAAGGTCGCCGACGCCGCGACGCGCGGTGAGTTGTCGCCCGCCGACTCCTCGGCCACCAAGGTCTTCGGGTCCGAGTTCAACATCGAGGCCTATCGCCTGCTCATGGAGGTCATGGGTCAGGACGCGCTGGTCAACGATGGCCCGGGGACGGTCCTCCGTGGTGACATCGAGCGGGCGATGCGGTCGGCCCTGATCCTGACCTTCGGCGGCGGCACCAACGAGATCCAGCGCGACATCATCGCGATGATGGGCCTCGGCATGCCCCGCTACGCACGCTGACGACCACCACCTCGACACGCCGTCACGGCGACGCGGAGCCACGATGAACTTCGAACTCACCGACGAGCAGGTTGCCCTGCGGGACCTGGCGACCCAGATCCTGACCGAGCGCTCGACCCACGAGCGCCTCAACGAACTCGACGCCAGCGGCACGTGGTTCGACCGCGAGACGTGGAAGGAACTCGTCGACGCCGGCCTGATCGGGATCGCCCTGCCCGAGTCCGCCGGTGGGGGCGGACTCAGCTTCCTCGACCTGCACTTCGTCCTCGAGCAGGTTGGTGCCACCGCCGCCCACGTCCCCCTCTGGGAGGCCGTGGTCCTCGGTGCGCTGCCGATCGCCACCTTCGGCTCGCCAGACCAGGTGCAGGCCTACGTCGCGCCGGTCGCCGCCGGTGATGCCCTGTTGACCGCGGCCCTCTCGGAGGACGGCCGCGATGACCTGCGGGCCCCCTCGACCACGGCCACCGCCGTGGACGGTGGCTGGCGCCTCGAGGGCACCAAGACCGGCGTGCCGATCGCGCAGGACGCGCTGCGCATCCTGGTCCCGGCGCGCACCGCCGACGGTCGCGTTGGCGTGTTCCTCGTCGCCCCCGACGCCGACGGCGTCACGCTCACCGAACAGTCGACGAGTTCCCGCAAGCCCCACTTCCAGGTCGAACTGCAGGGTGTGGTCGTGGCCGACGCCGACGTGCTGGGCTC
>JBFJMP010000308.1:0-3764 GCA_041633895.1 Nitriliruptoraceae bacterium | reverse complement strand
GCCCCACGGCTACGAGGGCCAGGGCCCCGAGCACAGCTCGGCGCGCATCGAGCGCTTCCTGACCCTGTGTGCCGAGGACAACATCCAGGTCTGCAACGCGACGACGTCCGCGCAGTACTTCCACCTGCTGCGGCGCCAGACGGCGCGGGACATCCGCAAGCCGCTGGTGATCTTCACGCCGAAGTCCCTGCTGCGCTCGACCAACGCGTTCTCGCGCATCGAGGAGTTCGAGTCCGGCTCGTTCCTCGAGACGATCGACGACCCCAAGGTCGCCGCGGGCGAGATCGACCGCAACGACGTCACCACGGTGGCGTTGTGCTCCGGGAAGGTCGCCTACGACCTGATGGACGAGCGCGACAAGCGCGAACTGGCCGTGCCGATCATCCGGGTCGAGCAGCTCTACCCGTGGCCCGGCGCCCAGATCCGGGACCTGTTGGCGTCCTACCCGAACGCCAAGGACGTCGTCTGGGTCCAGGAGGAGCCGCGCAACATGGGTCCGTGGGGCTTCGTGGACGGTCGCCTCTGGAACGTGCTGGACGCGCTCGGTGACGGCCGTCGCCTGCGTCGCGCCACCCGCGTCTCCAGCGCGTCGCCGGCCGCCGGCCAGCACATCGTGCACGAACAGGAGCTCGAGCAGCTGCTGGACGACGCCTTCGACGCGCCGACCTCGTGACCGACGCCGACGAGCGCCGTTCGGCGATCCGTGACCTGTGGTCGTCGGGCTCGTATGCGGCCGTCGGGGACATGTGGTCGGCGATCGGAACGGCGCTCGCCGACGAACTCGACGTGGCAGGCCGCCGAGTCCTCGATGCGGCCTGTGGCACGGGCAACACGACGTTGGCCCTGGCCCGTGCCGGGGCGGACGTGGTCGGGGTCGACCTCACGCCCGCTCTGCTCGACGTGGCGCGGCGTCGCGCCGAGGAGGCCGGACTGGCGGTCGAGTGGCGCGAAGGTGACCTGCTGGACCTGCCCGCGGACGACGAGGCCTTCCACGTCGTGACCTCGACGTTCGGGGCCTTCCTCGCCGACGACCCGGTCGCGTGCGCGGCGGAGCTGGCGCGGGTCTGCGGGTCGGGCGGGACGATCGCCCTGACGGCGTGGGCCCGGGGTGGTCCCTTCGAGACGTACCGGCAGGTCGTCGGCGAGTTGGCCGGGGACCTGGGCGGGGGCCCGCGTCCGGACATCGAGGCATGGGCCGAGGCCGACGGCCTGCGGGAGCGGTTCGCCGACACGCCTGCGCAGCTCGTGGACCTCGACCATCGCACGATCCTGCTGCCGTTCCCGTCCGCGGCGGCGGCGGTCGAGTTCTACGAACGGAACTCGGGTCCCCTGATCCAGACGATGGCGGCGGTGCGGGCGAGCGGCAAGGACTGGGGTCCGATCCGCGACGAGGTGGCCCGCCGGTGGGAGGCCACGGCCGAGCGCATCGCCGACGGGATCGCGTTGCGGGCGCCGTACGGTCGGGCCCTGCTCAGCCGAGCCTGACGAGGACCGTGCGGTCGGTCGGTACGTGCAGCGTCGTGCCCACCGTGTGCCCGGCGTCGTCGGCATCGGTCGTGTGGACCACGGTGCCCGGCTGTCCGAGGTCGACCGTGGCAGGTGGGCCGCCGATGTTCATCGCGGCCACCACGTCACCTCGGCGGATCGCCAGCACGTGGGGTGGCGCGGCGAGCCAGGTCGCGTCGTCCGACGCGAGCACGTCCCGGAGCTCGCGGCGCGTCGCGAGCAGTCGTCGCGTCCGCTCCAGCGGGGACCGGTCGTCTCGGGCCTGGGTCGCGGCCGTGTCCGTGTCCGAGCGGTTGGGTCCGAGTCCGAGCCACGGCGTCCCGGTCGTGAAGCCGAACTCGTGCCCGGGCTCCCAGGGGATGGGCGTGCGGGACCCGTCGCGCCCCGGCGCCCCGTCGTTGCGGACGGTGATCGGATCGGCGCTCGCGGTGGCGGGCACCTGGCCGTTCTCGAGTCCGAGCTCGTCGCCCTGGTACAGGAACGGGATCCCCGGCAGGGCGCTCAGGAACGCGAAGTACGCCAGCGCACGCTCGGTGCCGTCGGCGCCACCACCGAAGCGCGTGGCAGCCCGGTCGTCGTCGTGTGACGACAGCGGCCAGGAGAAGCGCCCGCGTCCGTGGGCGACGCCGTCGTGCAGCACCCGCCCGATCGCCTCCGGGTCCCAGGCCGTGTGCAGCGCAGGGAAGAAGAAGGCGTGGTGGAGCAACCCGTCCTCCACGTACCTAGCCACGCCCTCGCCGGTGAACAGGTAGACCTCACCGACGAGGAACGCGTCGAACTCGTCGGCGATCGCCCGCAAGGGGGCGTAGAGCGACGGTGCCTCGGGTTGGTCCAGGTCGTGGAGGTGCTGGATCGAATCGAACGCGGCACGTGGGTTGGCCTCGTCGACCGGGACGTCGGGTTCGGGGTTCGAGCGGAAGGCCTCGTCCACGACGAGCGCGTGCGCGACGTCGATCCGGAAGCCGTCCAGTCCACGCTCGAACCAGGTGCGCAGGATGTCGGCGAAGGCCTCCCGCACGGCCGGGTTGCGCCAGTTGAGGTCCGGTTGTTCGGGCAGGAACAGGTGGAGCCAGTACTGGCCGCTCGCCGGGTCGAGCGTCCAGGCCGGTCCACCGAAGTGGGAACGCCAGTTGTTCGGCGGGCCGCCGTCGGGCGCCGGATCCCGCCACACGTAGAAGTCACGCGCCGGGCTCGACGGGTCGGCCAGCGCCTGATGGAACCAAGGGTGCTGGTCCGACGAATGGTTCGGGACCAGGTCGAGGATGACGCGCATGCCGCGTGCGTGGGCGCCGTCGACGACGGCATCGAGCGCGGGCCGTCCGCCGAACAGGTCGTCGACCTCGAGGTAGTCCGACACGTCGTAGCCGTGGTCGGCTCCCGGGGACGGGTAGCACGGGGTGATCCAGACGATGTCGACGCCGAGGTTGGCGAGGTGGTCGAGGCGACCGGCGACACCGATCAGGTCGCCGACGCCGTCCCCGTCGCCGTCCGCGAACGAGCGCAGGTAGATCTGGTAGCCGACCGCGCCCCGCCACCAGTCGTTCGGGTGGTCGGCCATCCGACGCCCTCCGAGGCCGTGTGACGCGAGACGCTCAGACGCGCCGATGATCGTCCCGACGCGACCGGCCCACGATAACAGCGTCATCCGGATCTGCCGCCAGTTGGCGGGGGAACGACACGATCTGAGCCGCTTGGCCCGCGCGGTTGGCACGTACGACCGCGGTCGGAGGCATCCACTTGACGTATCGCGCCTATCGCCCATAGTGAACGAGGCGGCTGTTCGAGGGGGACACACCGGCCGCCGTCCCGACGGCGCACGGCGGAGTCACCATGGGAAGTGTCCAACTGGAACACGTCGACAAGGTCTACCCCGACGGCTTCCGGGCCGTGACCGACCTGAACCTGACCATCGAGGACGGCGAGTTCGTCATCCTGGTCGGGCCGTCGGGGTGCGGGAAGTCGACCGCGCTGCGGATGATCGCGGGCCTCGAGGAGATCACCGCGGGCAAGCTCTCGATCGGTGGGCAGGTCGTCAACGACCTGACCCCGAAGGAGCGGGACATCGCCATGGTGTTCCAGAGCTACGCGCTGTACCCGCACATGACCGTTGGCGAGAACATGGGCTTCGCCCTGAAGCTCGCCAAGGTCGACAAGGCCGAGATCGAGCGTCGCGTCACCGAGGCGGCGGAGCTGCTCGACCTCACCGAGCACCTCGACCGCAAGCCGAAGGCCCTGTCGGGTGGGCAGCGCCAACGCGT
>JBFJMP010000307.1:0-3764 GCA_041633895.1 Nitriliruptoraceae bacterium | reverse complement strand
GCACGACCTCATCCGCGACGAGGCCGGCCACACCGCCATCGCGGAGGCGATGCGCTTCGTCGACCACGGTGCGGCCGAGCTCGAACGCCTCGACTCCGAGCGTGCGGCCGAGCAGCGGCGCCAGGCGCGGGCCTGACCGCGCCGCGGATCAGCCCTCGGTGGCGGTGACCGTCACCGAGGCGGTCGGCAGCGGGATCTCGCCCCGGATGAAGGGGCGGACGTCCGCGGTCTTGGCCTCGACGAAGATCGTCCACTCGCCCGGGTCGACGTCGACCTCGTAGGTGGCCTCGGTGCACCCGGCCGAACAGTCCTCGACGGTGGTGCCGGCCAGCGTCACCTGTTCACCCGTCGCCGGGTTGAACACGGTGATGGTCAGGCCGACGAGTTCCTCGGGGTCTCCCGGCGGCGCGATGTCGGGGCGCAGGAACGTGGTGCCGAGCGTGCCGCCGGTCGCGCGCACGACGACGGCAACGGTTCCCGCAGGGACCACCCCGTCATCCTCCGGTGCGGTGATCTCGAGAGCGAGGTCCGTCAGCGGGGCGCCGTCCGGCGTGATCGCGGTCTCGGGGTGCCAGGCCCGACTGATGGGCGCCTGCAGCAGGACGGCGGCGATGACGGCCACGCCGACGACGCCGGCGGTGACCGGGGACACCAGCGGCATCTGGATCGGGGTGAAGGCCATGACGAGCAGGGACACCAGCGCCACCACGCCGAGCGGGAACGCCCACCCGACCCAGTCGGACAGCGTCGCCGAGGTGGCACCGGACAGTGACGCGAGCACGGCGGTCGCCGCCAACGGCAGGATCAGGTCGCCTGGTTCGTCCACCTTCACACGCCCTGCGACGACGAGCACGAAGACCGCCACGAGGCCGAGCGCCAGCAGGGTCAACAAGGCCTGCCATGCCGCGCCTTCGCCGGCGTGGGCGAGCGGGAGCAGGTCAACGGACGAAGGCACAGGCAGACTCCGGTTGGGGCGTGAGTAGGATACGCAGCAGGCGATCGATGGCGGCACGACGGTGCAGGCGCAGGAACTCGGCAGCGTGATCACGGCGATGGCGACGCCATTCCGTGACGACGGCAGTCTCGACCTCGACGGCGTCCAGCGCCTGGCCGCACATCTGGTGGCCACCGGGACCGACACGATCGTGGTCAACGGGACGACCGGTGAGTCCCCGACGTTGCGGGGCGACGAGGCGTGGGACGTGCTCGCCGCCACCATCGAGGCGGTCGGCGACGACGGCCACGTGATGATGGGGACCGGGACGAACGACACCGAGACCACGATCGCCAGGACGCAACGGGCGACCGAGGCCGGCGCCGACGCGGTGCTGGTCGTCACCCCGTACTACAGCCGGCCGTCGCAGGCCGCCCTCGTCGCCCACTTCACGGCCGTGGCCGAGGCCACGACGCTGCCGTGCATGCTCTACGACGTCCCCAGCCGCACCGCCACCGAGATCGCGCTGGACACGATCGTCACGCTGGCGCAGGTCGACAACGTCATCGGCGTCAAGGACGCGGTGGCGAACGTCGCCAAGACCGCCGAGATCGTCGCCGGGACGCGCAACGCCCCGGGGTCCTTCGGGGTGTGGTCGGGCGCCGACGAGGTCAACCTGCCCGTGCTCGCCGTCGGCGGGATCGGCTTCGTGTCGGTCGCCGCACACCTCGTCGGACCGCAGCTCGCCGAGATGGCCCGGTTGTTCCCGAGCGCCCCGGACAAGGCGCGCGACATCCACCTGTCGCTGCTGCCGCTGTGTCGGGCGCTGTTCGCCGAGCCCAGCCCGGCCCCGCTCAAGGGCGCACTGGCGCGGCTGGGACTGCCAGCCGGACCGGTGCGCGGACCACTGCTGCCTGCCAGCACTGCGGCAGTCGATGCGGTGATGGACGCGCTGGCCGTGGCGACCGCCGACTGAGCACGACCGCACGATCTGCACGATCTGCACGACCACGACGACGCGCGCCCGGATCCCGGGCCGCCTAGCGTTCCGGACGACCCCGCCGACACGAGGATCACCATGAGCACGCCCGTCAGCGTCACCTTCCTGGGTGGCCTCGGCGAGATCGGCCGCAACATGGCGGCGATCGAGGTCGAGGGTGTCGTCGGCGTCGTCGACGTCGGGGTCTTCTTCCCGAACCCCGAGCACCTCGGGGTCGACCTGATCATCCCGGACTGGTCGTCACTGGAGGGCCGGGACGTGCGCGCGGTGTTCCTCACGCACGGCCACCTGGACCACATCGGGGCGCTGCCGTACTTCCTGCGCGACTTCCCGGACGTCGTCGTCTACGGCTCGGCGCTGACGCTCGCGTTCGTCGAGGCGATCCTCGACGAGTGGCCGGACATCGACCGTCCCGAGATGATCGAGGTCGCGCCGGGCGACGTGATCGAGGACGAGCCGTTCACGGTCGAGGTCATCCGCGTCACCCACTCGATCCCGGACGGCTGCGCCTTCGCCTTCCGCACCCCCCATGGGATCATCGTCCACTCCGGCGACTTCAAGCTCGACCACACGCCGATCGACGGCATGCCGACGGACCTGGCGCACTTCGCACGGCTCGGCGACGAGGGTGTCGACCTGCTGCTCGCCGACTCGACCAACGCCGACGTCCCGGGTCACGTGCCGACCGAGCGCATCGTCGGCCAGGCCCTGCGCAACGAGATCCGCGAGGCCACCGGCCTGGTCGTGGTGACGTCGTTCGCCTCGCACGTCCACCGCATCCAGCAGGTGCTGGACGCCGCCTTCGAGGCGGGACGTCGTCCGGTGTTCGTCGGCCGCTCCATGGTCAAGAACATGGCCATCGCCCGCCGGCTGGGCTACCTCGACTTCGACGACGAACTCGAGGTGCGCCTCGAGGACATCAAGAACCACCCGCCCGAGCAGCTGATCATCGTGTCGACCGGCAGCCAGGGCGAGCCGTACTCGGCCCTGTCGCTCATGGCCTCGGGCGACCACAAGTACATCGCGGTCGGGGAGGGCGACGTCGTCATCCTCGCGTCCAGCCTCATCCCGGGCAACGAGCACAACGTGTTCCGCTCGATCAACGGCCTCGCGCGGCGTGGGGCGCGGGTCATCCACAAGGGCCTCGCCGACGTCCACGTGTCCGGCCACGCCAACCGCGGTGACCTGACGCTGTTCCACAACGTCATCGAGCCCGAGTACGTCGTCCCCGTCCACGGCGAGTACCGCCACCTGCGCGCCCACGGCGAGATCGCCGTCGCGACCGGCTGCCCGCCCGAGCACGTCTTCATCTGCGAGGACGGTGACGTCATCGAACTCGAGGACGGCGTCGCTCGCCGCGGCGAGTCGGTGCAGGCAGGCCAGGTGTTCATCGACGGACTGCTGACCGACGTCGGTCCGGCGGTCCTGCGCCACCGACGCCGGTTGGCCGAGGACGGCGTGTGCGTGGCCGTCGTCACGGTCGATCCGCACAAGGGCGAGGTCGTCGGCGACACGTTGATCATCCAGCACGGCGCGGTGTTCGAGGAGCAGTCCGAACACGTCATCCAGGCTGCGATGAAGGCCGTCGACCTCGAACTGGCCGACCTCAAGAAGAGTCGCTTCGCGGACACGCCGGCCATCCAGCGCCACGTCACCCAGGCCCTCGGTCGCTTCTGGAAGCAGGAGGTGGGGCGCCGACCGGTGATCCTGCCGATCGTCCTGGAGGCCTGAGGGGCGGGGAGCCGGCAGGTTCGACCCGTCCGGTCGCCGCGCGGCTGCGCGCGGTCCGGGGTCCGTGCGCCCGGGTTGCCCGATCGGCGGCGTCGGGGT
>JBFJMP010000306.1:0-3768 GCA_041633895.1 Nitriliruptoraceae bacterium | reverse complement strand
TGCCGAAGGCCGGCTGGCCCATGTCGTTGAGCTCGTCCATGACGCGCGTCGCGACCCACGACGGCATCTTCAGGTTGACGTCCTCGGCGAGGTCGATGAACCGCGTCGCGGCACGCATCTCCCGCGCCCGCCACGCGAGGTACTGCGGATCGAGCGGAATGCAGTGCCCACCGACACCGGGGCCGGGGTAGAACGCCTGGAAGCCGAACGGCTTGCTCGCCGCCGCATCCACGACCTCCCAGATGTCGATCTCGAACACGTGCGCCACCTGCGCGAGTTCGTTGACCAGGGCAATGTTGACCGCGCGATAGGTGTTCTCCAGCAGCTTGGTCAGCTCGGCGGCACGCGCCGTCGACACCTGGTGGACCTGGTCGACCAGCCGGCCGTAGGCGGCTGCCGCGACCGCACCGGAGCGCTCGGACACCCCACCGACGACCTTCGGGATCTGCCCGGTCGTCAGGGCGTTGCCCGGGTCCACGCGTTCGGGCGAGAACGCCACGAACACGTCCTCGTCGACCGTGAGGCCCGCACGTTCGACCGCGGGGACGAGGTAGTCCTCCGTGGTGCCCGGATACGTCGTCGACTCCAGCGACACGAGCATGCCCGGGTGTGCGATGCGCTCGACCATGTTCGAGGCCGCCTCGATGTAGCTCATGTCGGGCTGGCGACTGCGGTTCAACGGACTGGGAACCGCGATGAGCACGGCGTCGGCCGCGCGCAGGGCCTCCTCGTCGGTCGTGAACGTCGCGCCGGACCGCAAGGCTTCCGCGAGGTCGTCGTCGGACACGTCCTCGACATGGCTCGAACCGCCGTTCAGGGCGACAACCCGCTCGTCCGACACGTCGAATCCGATGACGTCCAGGCCACGCTCCGCGGCCAGGACGGTCAGGGGCAGGCCCACGTACCCGAGACCCACCACGCCAATGGTGAGACGGTCTTCGGTGAAGCGACGGACGGCGTCGTCCACGGGAGGCTCCTGATCGGAAAGGTTCGTGCGCAGGCTAACCGGCACGTCTGAACGCCCACGTCTTGCGTGCGGTCAGGACTTCGGGATGTCGAGGCCAGCGAGGTGGTCCAGCAGCTCGTCGACGCGATGCCGGAAGGTGTGGGCCCCGAGCACCAGGTCACGACCGGCAGCGCCCATCGCCGCGCGCGTCGGTGGATCGGCCAGGAGGCCCTCGACGGCGGCGGTCAGCTCCTCGGGCGACGACACGCACCTGACGGCGTCGCCGAACAGCTCAGCGACTCCCGGGGAGGCGTCGGACACCACGCACCCACCGCAGGCCAGGACGTCGAACACGCGGTTGCTGACCAGTCCCCAGCGGCGCATGTCCGGCCAGTGGTCGTTGAGGACGACGTCGGCGGACGAGTACAGCCGGGCCAGCTCGTCGTTCGGCACGAAGGTGTCCGCGATCACGGACGGTGGCAGGAAGCGATCCCAGTTCGCGCCGTAGACGGTCAGGGGCAGCCCGCCCGCCAGCGCGTCCCGCACGATGGGTCGCTCGACGAAGCGGGAGTTGCCGACGAACACGACGGGGTGGGCGCGCGACTCGTCACGGCTGGTGGGTCGGAAGCGCCGTTCATCGGTTGCCTGCAACATCACCTCGACGGGCGCGTCGACACGACCACGGAGGTCGTCCGCGAGCGGCTCGGACGCCACGAGCACGAGGTCGGCGACCGCGAGTTCGTCGGGGTCGACCTCGTCGGGGTGGGAGATGATCCACACGACGTGGGTCTGACCGACACTGCGAGGGCACCGAGACCGTCCCTTCAGGTGCACGCTGACGTCGAAGCCGCGGCCACGTCGGTCGGCCCACTCGTCGAGGGTCTGGGTGATCGCGTGATGGCCAGCGCCCCGCAGTTCGGCGACCAGGGCTTCGGCGTAGAAGGTGTCGCCCCAGTTGGCGGCCTCACGGCGGTTCGGCGCGCCGATCCGGACGACGAACGACGCCCGCGAGCGGCGCTCGAGGAGCAGGTCACGGAACTGCTCGGCCCGACGCCCGTAGGTGTGCGCGGCCACGACGCGGTCACGGAGGCGCCCAGCCAGCTCGGCGGCGCCAGCCGGATCGTCGAGCCAGCCCTGCACCACGGACGCGAGTTCCGCCGGGTCCGCGTAGGTGGGCAGCTCCCCATCGAACAGCTCTTCGGATCCGATGGCCTGATCGGTCACCACCAGCGCCCCGGCGGCGAGCGCATCGAACACCCGCGAGTTGAGGGCGCCCCACCTGCGCGTCGGGGCCGCCGTCTGGTCGACGACGACGGCTGCGGTGCCGTAGACGCCGGGCAGGTCGTCGTAGGCCGCGACCCCCTGCCACGCGGACGCCACGGCGGGCACGTCGCCCCAGCCCTTGCCGTGCAACCGCATCCCCGGCACGACGGCCACGAGGTCCCCGATGCCCCGGTCCTCGCCCCAGTGGTTGGCGGTCAGGACGGCCCCGTCGCGCGTGCCGGTGCCCGGCCGGAAGCGGTCCGCGTTCGCGGCCAGGGGCAGGACCGGAACCTCTCGGTGGCGGGAGTTCGCCCGGATCCAGTCGGCCGACACCTCTGTCGAGGCCACCACCACATCGAGGTCGTCGAACCACGGGTGTCCGACCCAGCGGTCAGTCCAGTTGCGCACCCACGCGATCGTGGTGCAGCCCGGAGCCGTGATCCGGCGCACGTCGAAGACGTCGTGCAACACGAACACGACGTCGAGGTCGGCCGCCTGGTCGTACCACGCGTCGCGGTACCGCTCGACGTAGCTGACCTCCCATCCGAACGCGGCGACGGCCTCCCCGAGTTCGTGAGCGGTGTACCAGTCGCCGTATCCGGCTGACTCCACGTCGCGGGTGACCGTGATCCCGACCCGTAGCGGCTGGTCACACAACGACAACGCACCGCTGATGCGGTCACGGTCGACCGCGCGGCGCATGGCAGGCCCGTGCAGGTCCGCGAGTCGGTCCCAGTTCGCGGCCTGCCGCAGTGCCAACGCCTCGGGCTGCTCACGATGCCGGGTCGCGCCCTCGCGATGCCACAGCACCGCCGCGGGCTGCACCACGACGTCGAGGCCAGCCTGGCGCAGTCGCCAGCACAGGTCGACGTCCTCGGCGCCGTACTGGTAGCCCGCGTCGAAGCCGCCGATGCGCTCGTAGGCACCTCGGTCGACGAGCAGGCAGGCGGCCGTTGCCGCGGCGACCGGGCGCTCCGGAGCGGCTGGCGCGGGGTCCGAACCCTCCCCCGTGTTCACGGCGCGGGGCGGCCCGTCGCCGTCGGGGCGCAGGGCGATGCCGAGGTGCTGGACCCCGACGTCGCGCTGACGGCCGTCGAGCAGGCCGCGCCGCGGATACACCAGCTGGGCGCCGACGGCCCCCACCCCGTCCGTCAGGCTGGCCAGCATGCGGCCGAGCCAGTCCTCGTCCAGCGGTTCCACGTCGTCGTTGAGGAAGAGGACCAGGTCGCTCGACGTGGCCCGCACCGCACGGTCGTTGGCCTCCGAGAAGCTGAGGTTCGATTCGTTGCGCAGGACCTCGACGTCCGTTTGCTGGGCCAACCAGTCCGCGGTCTCGGCGCTCGAGGCGTTGTCGACGACGACGACCTTGAGGTTGGCGTGACGGGTCCGCCGTAACGCCGGCAGCAACCGCTCGAGGTGTTCACGCCCGTCGCGAGTGAGGATCACCGCGGTCACGGAGCGGTCGTCGTCTCCTGGCGCTGGCAACGCAGCCACCGCGCGTCGGAGGGCCGCTTCGCGTCGCGGCGCAGTCAGGCGGTGCCGCGCCCCGAGGAGTCCGG
>JBFJMP010000305.1:0-3787 GCA_041633895.1 Nitriliruptoraceae bacterium | reverse complement strand
GTGCAGGTCCGTCACGACGGCGAGCCCCCGGAGTTGTTCGCCGACGGGGCGCCGATCGTGTGCGAGGGACGCTGGGACGGCGATCGGTTCCACTCGGATCGCCTGATGATCAAGCACGGGTCGGAGTACCGACCGCCCGAGGTGCTCGACGCGGCGGAGTCGGCCTCGCTCACCGCCGGCCGAACGGCAACAGCCGACGTGGGGACCGGCCGATGAGCGCCGCGGTCGGCACCCTCGCCGTGACCACCGGGCTGGGCGCCTCGGTCACCGGGGCGGTCGCCCTCGTCGTCGGCCTGCGGACGGGCGCGCGCCACTGGCTACGTCGGGGCGTGGCGGCAGCCCTGGTCCTGGCCATGGCGGCCGTCGTCGCCGTCGCCGCCATGGAGTGGGCGCTGGTCACCCACGACTTCTCCCTGACCTACGTCGCCGAACACGGGTCGCGGAGCACGCCCCTGCTCTACACCGTGGCGTCGCTGTGGGGCGCCCTGGAGGGGTCGATCCTCCTGTGGGCCCTGATCCTCACGGTGCACGCGCTGATCTTCTCCCGCCGGGTTCGTCGCCACCTCGACGACCCGGTTGCCATCTGGGCGCTCGTGGTCACCTTCGTCGTGGCCGCATTCTTCTTCGCCCTGATGGCGGGCCCGGCCGACCCCTTCCAGTCCGTCGCGGGCATCCCCGCCACGGACGGGCCGGGCCCCAATCCGTTGCTCCAGAACCACCCGCTCATGGCGATCCACCCCCCGATGCTCTACCTCGGCTACGTGGGGTTCACCATCCCGTTCGCCATCGGCATGGCGATGCTGGTGACTGGCCGCGTCGACACCCGGTGGCTGTCCCGCCTCCGGACGACCACCCTCGCGGCGTGGGCGTTCCTGACCGCTGGCATCGTGCTGGGCGCCTGGTGGAGTTACGAGGTGCTCGGGTGGGGCGGCTACTTCGCCTGGGACCCCGTCGAGAACGCCTCGCTGATGCCCTGGTTCACCGCCACCGCCTACCTCCACTCGGTGATGGTCCAGCAGCGGCGTGGACTGCTGCGGGTGTGGAACCTGTCCCTGCTCATCGCGACGTTCGCCCTGACGATCCTCGGGACGTTCCTCACCCGGTCGGGTGTCGTCGTCTCGGTCCATGCGTTCTCCCAGTCGACGATCGGGCCGTGGCTGCTGGCGTTCCTCGCCGTGGTGGTGTTCGCCGGGGTCGCCGGCGTCGCCTGGCGCGCCGAACTGCTGCGCGACGACAGCCGGGTCGCGGGCGGCCTGTCGCGCGAACGCTTCTTCCTCGGCAACAACCTCCTGCTCGCCGGCTTCGCGTTCATGGTGCTGGTCGGGACCACCTATCCGATGATCGTCCAGGTCGTGACGGGTCGGGAGCTGTCCGTCGGGGAGCCCTACTTCGAACAGATGGGGATCCCGATCGGCCTCGCCCTGCTCACGATCATGGCGGTCGCCCCCGTCCTGTCGTGGTCGGCGGCACCGCGTGACGTGGTGGCGCGTCGTCTGCGGTTGCCCGCAGCGATCGGGGTGGCGACGCTGGTGACCGCGGTGATGGCCGGGGCGCGCGGCACCGCCCAGGTCGTCGCCTTCGCCCTCGCGGCCTTCGTGGTCAGCTCGGCCGTCCAGCAGTTCGGCGCGGCCGTCCGGAACCGACGGCGAGCGCGCGGCACGCCGACCTGGACCGGCCCGATCGTCCAGACGTTCCGCGCGGGACGTCGCCGCTACGCCGGCCTGCTCGTCCATGTGGGTGTCGCGGTCATCGCGGTCGCCCTCGCCGCCTCGCAGGGCTATGCCCGCCGTCACGAGGTGCACCTCGAGCAGGGCCAGACGGTGGCGGTCGACGGCTACGACCTCACCTACCTCGGCCCCACCACGGACGTGACCGAGCAGCGTGTCCGCATCGGGGCGCGCGTGGGGGTGGCGCGGGATGGACGCTCGCTGGGCGTGCGCGAGCCGGCCCTGTCACTGTTCCCGCAGATGGGTCAGACCGTCGGGACGCCGTCGGTCGCGACGTCGCTGCGTGAGGACCTCTACCTGACCCTCATCTCGTCGCCCGACCGCAGTGGTGCCATCACGCTGGGCGCCTTCGTCAACCCGCTGGTCGTCTGGCTGTGGACGGGCGGCGGGATCATGGTCATCGGTGCGGCCATCGGCATGTGGCCGGTGCCCGCGCCACGCCAACGGGCAGCCGGTGGCCGTCGCCCGGCGCGCTCGGCATCACGCCGGGAGGTGCCAGCATGAGCGGCGACTCGCAGCCCCGAGCACAGGCCGTCGGCCGCAACCGTCGTCTCGCCGTCGGTGTGGTGGGCCTGGCCATGGCCGCGTTCATCGCCCTGTTGGCGTCCGGCACCGTCGCGTCGCACCAGCCCCGGGCGATCGTCGGCGACCCGGTCCCGGACACCGTCGTCGAGACGCTGGGCGGGGACGCCTTCACGCTCGCCGACCTGCGTGGTGATGCGGTCATCGTGAACGTGTGGAACTCGTGGTGTGGGCCGTGCCGGCAGGAGGCCCCAGTGCTCGAGCGCTTCCACGACCGCCATGCGGACGACGAGGACTTCACGATGGTGGGCCTCGTCCACGACGACACGCGCAGCGCTGTCGAGGACTGGGTCACGCGGCGCGGGGTGCCGTGGCTCATCGTCCTCGACCCGGACCGGCGGCTCGCGCTCGACCTGGCCGTCATCAGCCAGCCCGAGACCTACGCGATCGACGCCAGCGGGCGCATCGTCGCCAAGCACTACGGCGAGGTGACGGTCGCCCAACTGGAGGAACTGCTCGCGGCGGCTCGCGGGAGCACCGACGTGCGGGGTGACGCATGACGGGACGAGTCGCCCTGGTGGTCGCCACCGTCGCCGTGGTGGGGGCCCTCGCGGTCGCGCAGTTCGACACGTCGACGGCCACGACGTTCGCGCGGACCGAGCACCTGGCCGAGCAGATCCGATGCCCGGTGTGCGACGGCGTGTCGGTGGCAGGCAGCCCGTCGGACACGGCACGCGCCATCTGGGACGACATCGCCGACCGAGTCGATCGCGGTGAGTCCGACGAGCAGATCATCGGCGTCTACGTCGACCGGTACGGCGACTGGATCCTGTTGACGCCGGGCAGTCGCGGGGCGCGCGTCGTGCTGGGCCTACCGCTCCTGGCGATCGTGGCGGCACTGGTCGCCCTGCGGCTGCGGCGCCGGGCGCTGGGACCCGGGGTTGAGGGCCCGATGGAGGAGCGCTCGTGAGCGTCCGGGTACGGGGAGGAGTCGCGGCAGTCGCGGCAGCGGCGGCGATCGTGGGCCTGGTCGTGGCGGCGGGCGATCCGGACGCGTCGGCGACCGTCGCCGACGACGCCCCGCCCGTGGCGGCATCCCTGACGGTGGCCCGTGAGGCCTTCGCCGCCGGTGACTTCCCTGCGGCACTGCGGGCCTACGAGGCCGTCTCGGACGCGGACCCCGGCAACGCGGAGGCGAACGCCTACGCCGGCTGGATCGCGTTCCTCGGCGACGACCACGCCGCCGCCCTGGAGCGGCTCGAGGACGCCCTGCTGGAGGCGCCGTTCTACCCCGACGCCCACTTGTTGCGTGGACTGGTGCTCCTGCGTGGCTTCGACGACGGACTCGGTGCCGCCGCCGAGTTCGAGATCGTGATGCGCCTCGACCCGGACGGGGTGCTCGGCGCGGCCGCGGAACGGTGGCTGGCCAAGGCGCACGGGAGCGGGGGATGACGTCGTGACAGGCCCAGCAGCGTCGAATCCCGCTCGGATGAGTCGTGCCCCTCCGCCGGCAGATCGATGCGATGGAAGTGGTGACT
>JBFJMP010000304.1:0-3796 GCA_041633895.1 Nitriliruptoraceae bacterium | reverse complement strand
TGCTCGACCTCCTCGGCGCCGTGCCAACGGATCAGGTCCATCATGACCTCGTCCGCCCCGGCCTCGTCCAGCGCCCCACCCTCGTCGAGGATCCACTGGCCGAGGACGGCCGTGTAGTGCTCGACCGCCGCGACGCCCGCCAGGAGCACCGAGAGGTAGGTCCGACGGAACGGACGCGGGACGGCACGCGGGCTGAGGATGTGGTCGAACAGCACCTCGAGTTCGCGCAGCATCGGCGACACGTCGATGTCGTGCGCCTCGAAGTAGCCGAGGACGCCGCTGTGCGCGACGGCGTGCGTGCCCTCCTGACCCATGAACGCACGCACCCGACGTCGCAACACCGGGTCGTCGATGTGGGGCAACGCCTCCTTGAACACGCGGACGAACCAGCGCTCGCCCGGCGGCAGGATCACGTGCAGGACGTTGATGAGGTGGGTCGTGGCCGGGTCGTCCGGGACCCAGTGACGCGGCAGGTGCTCCCAGTCGTAGCGGACCCGTCGCACCTCCAGCACGTCGGGCTCGCCGGCCGGGATGCCGGTGCGGTCGCTCGTGGCCGTGGCTGTGGCCGTGGCCATCGTCGTGCTCCGTCGCCCGCTCACTGGGACACCGCGTCGAACGACAACAGGCGGCGGTAGGCCTCGGGGGCCAGTCGCGACAGGACTCGGCCCGCATGCGACTCGACGCCCACCGGGGCGACGGGACGGTCCTCGTCGACGGCTCGGACGATCGCGGCGGCCACGGCGTCCGGGCCGAGGGACCGACGTCGGTACAGGGCCGAGGTTCGGCTCCGCCGGCGGGCCTGCTCGGCCTCGTCCACCCCCACGAACGCCGTGCGATCCGTGATGCCGGTGTCGATGACCCCCGGGCAGATCGCGCTCACGCCGATGCCGTGGTCGGCCAGCTCGGTGCGCAGCGCCCCGGACAGCATCAGCACCGCGGCCTTGGTCACCGAGTACGCGGACAGGCCGCGCCCCGGCCCGAAGGCCGCCATCGACGCCAGGTTCACGATGTGCCCGCGCACCCCCGCATCCACCATGGCGCGGCCGAACGTGCGACAGCCGTGGACGACGCCCCACAGGTTGACGCCGAGGATCCGCTCCCAGTCCTCGAGGGTGGTGTCGAGGAACTCGCCGGCCATGCCGATGCCGGCGTTGTTCACGACGACGTCCGGGACGCCGTACGTCGCCAGGACCTCCTCGACGAACTTGTCCCAGGCGTTCGGATCGGCGACGTCGAGCCGCAGGGCCCGCGCGTCCGCCCCGACGTGGCGACACAGCACGGCGGCGCGCTCGGACGCGTCGAGGTCGACGTCGGACAGCACCACCGTGGCACCACGCTCGGCGGCGGCGAGGGCGGTTGCGCGACCGATGCCGTTGGCGGCGCCGGTGACGACGACCAGCCTCCCCTGCCAGGCCGCGCCCGTGAGGCTGTGTCGGCCCAAGCGGGTCGACGGCGCGCCGTCCTCGCTGCGGGCGACCATCTCGCGAACGGCGTCCGCCACGACCTCCGGGTGCGTGCGGGGTAGCCAGTGGTGGCCGTCCTCGACGACGTGCAGGTAGGCCTCGTCGGCATGCCGGTGGAGGTCGTCGAACAGGGGCAGGGTGACGTAGCCGTCGTGGCGACCGACCACGACCTGCACGGGGACCTCCACGCGGAGGCGGTCGCGGCGGGGGCGCAGCAACCGGTCCGCGTTCGCCCGGTACAGGTTCACCCCGTTGCGGGCGTCGGCCGCGAGCGTCGACGCGAAGTCGTCCGAGGCCGGCGCCACGCCGTCCGTGCGCGCGATGATCCCGCGGACGATCGACTCGCCGCCGCGGCTGAGGACAACCTCGGGCAGCACCGGCGCCTGGAACATGCCCATGTACCAGGAGTGCGACAGCTGCCGCCCCAGCGCCCGCAGCGAGGACGGACGTGGGCGCACGCGTCCCCGTGCCCACCGGCCGCCGTGGTCGAACGACGGGGCGGACACCGCGGTGAAGGACGCGATGCGCCCGCGCAGGGCAGGCGCGGTGACGGCCTCCCAGCCCTGGATCGCGCCCCAGTCGTGACCGACGAGGTGGACGGGCCGGCCAGGGCTGACCCGGTCGACGACGGCACCGAGGTCGGCGACGAGGTGGTCGAAGTCGTAGTCCGCGACACGGGCCGGCGTGCTCGACGCACCCGCGCCCCGGACGTCGTAGGTCACGACCTGCAGGCCGTCCTCGAGCAGCGGCACCACCTTCGACCACAGGTGGGACGAGTCGGGGTAGCCGTGGACGAGCACGACGGTCGGGGCGTCATCGACGCCGCTGCGACTGCCGGACAGGACGATGTCGCCGCGACGGACGGTGAAGGTGGTCATGCCGACTCCTCCCATGCCCGCACGTGGGGCAGGTCGTCGTCGAGCCACCACGCACCGGTGTCGTCGACGACGAGGATCTCCTCGAACTTGGCCCCGACGTCGCGGAACGCGAGGTGGGGCTCGACGGCCCACAGGCCGTGCGGGGCGGGGTGGTCGCTGAGCCTCGAGCCGTTCCACAGGGGCGTCCAGCCGGCGGGCACGCCCTCGACCACGCTGCGCCCCAGCCGCGCCAGCCCCTTCAGGCCGAAGCCCAGCACGAAGCGCGGAGCCGAGTCCGACATCCGGGCGACCTGGTGCGCGATCACCTGGCCGGGGTAGGCCTTGTGCCGCACCTCGTAGCCCTGCCGGGCCGCGAGCCCGTCCACCGCGCGGTAGACGTCTCGCAGGGTCGCGCCCGAGTTCACGCCGTCCACGACCAGGTCCCGATGGGCCGCGAGGTCCGCGCACAACTGCGCGTGCACCTCGCTCTCTCCCAGAACCCCCGAGTAGCCGATGTCCGCGGTGAAGCCGCCGCGGATCGGGGCGACGTCGAGGATGAACGGCATGCCCTCCTCGATGCGGGCCGAGGTCGGGAAGAACTTCAGCGGGTGCGCGAACCGCAGGGTGGTGCGGTCCCCGAACCAGGCGAACGGCAGGTGGAAGAAGTCGTCGACTCCCGCATCCTTCAGCCAGATGCGCATGCGGCGTGCGGCCTCGCGCTCCGTGTCGCCGGGCGCCAGCGTGGCACCCACGGCCTCGGCGCACGCATAGGCGAGTGCCTGCAGGTCCCGGAAGCCGGCCAACTCGTCGCTCGCGGCGCCCGTGACCGTGCCGCTGCTCGATGTGTCATTGTTTGATGTCGTATTCATGCGCTCATGATGGAGGGCGGTTGACCGCAGGTCAAGTACGACCCCCGCCCCGGCCCGTCCGTCAGGCAGCCCGACCGGCGGCGAACACCGCCGCCGCCACCGGGTGCATGACCCGCTCGAGCTGCAGTTCGGGCTGGCCGTTGAACTCCCCCAGCGCCTCGCGGCAGCGTGCGATGTCCGACAACGCCCGGATGGCGCCCGCCGGCGCGATCCGGTTCAGGTCGCGCTGGAGCTCGTCGAGGTGGTCGAGGTTGACGACGTCGGCAGGGTCACCGCCGGACTGCAGGAGCAGCAGGTCACGCAGGTACGAGCCGAACTCGTCGAGGAAGCGGTGGTAACCGGCGGACCGCAGGTCTCGCTGGGCACGCTTGTGACGCGCCTGGAGTCGCCGGACCGTCGCCTTCGGGATGTCGCTGACGTCCTCCACCCCGTGGTCTTCGGCGAGCCGGAGCAGGTGGCGTTCGTGCGCATCGTCCAGCGCCTGGGACGACTTCTGCGCCCACGCGAGCACGTCGCGGACAACCGCGGTCGCAGCACCCGGCCCCTGGTCGGCGAGGCGGCGGATCGTGTCGAGGTGGCGCGTCCGCGCCGTGTCGGGGATCGTGCG
>JBFJMP010000303.1:0-3796 GCA_041633895.1 Nitriliruptoraceae bacterium | reverse complement strand
TGTGGACGCGCGTCGGCCGCCTGCTGGGGGTGTCGCGTCACGCCCCCAGCAGCCGGGCGAGCGGGTCGAGCGCGGCCAGCCACCGCCCCGGCAGAGCGGACGGGGCGTGTCCGGTCGCGCCCGCCCGGCCGACGCGCACGTCCATGGGCACGGTCAGGACCCGACGCCCCGCCAGGTCCCGCGCCAACACCGCCAGCGGGACCACGCCCCGGTCGATGACGACCACCACACCCGCCGAGGTGCTGGACGCCGCCCGGAGCCCGGCGCGGTCTCGGGTCATGACCAGCACGTCCGGATCGGACGCGACGCCCAGGTCGTGCAGTACCGCCGTGTCCGCCGACACCTGCACCTCACTGCGTGCGCCGGGGGCCGTCGTCACGGCACGCAGCCCGGGAACGCCGTCGACGTCCCGCGCCGCGTCCCACGTCCGGTGGCCGGCCAGCGCCCCCGGCTCCACGACGGGGAGCTCGCCAGCAGGTGAGGGCCCGGAGACGACACACAGGGTCGGCCGACCCGACCAGGACAGCAGCCCCCCGACCGCCACCGTGACGGTCGTCGTCCCGACCCCTCCGGCAGCGCCCCCGAACGTGACCGTCGGGGCGGCGGCGACATCGTGGGCCCGACCGGCCACCGCGGCAGCCACCTCGGGCAGGCGAGCGCGCTCGTCCGGCCAACGCAGGACGCGGTCGGCTGCCCGCGCAGCAACCGCGGCATCGGCCGGGTCGTCGTCGGGGCGCACGAGCAGGACCACCGGCATCCCGGCCGACGTGACGTCCGGGTGCGCGTCCGCACGCGCGTGTTCCCCGACAGCCACGGACACGAGGCGCAGGACCGCCGGCAGGTCGTCGCCCGTGGTCACCTGCCACCCGAGGGGCCCCTCGAGGTGGTTCACGAGCGCCTCCCGCATGCGCGCATCCACGACGACCTCGACCGGCAGGGCAGCCGCCGACTCGCTGTGGTGGGCCACGTGCACCTCGTCGCGACGGATCCGGCGACCGTACGAGCGCGAACGTCGCACCCGTCCGCCCGATCAGCACCCTGTGGACCGCGCGCGGGTGGCGAGGTCTACGCTCGCCAGGCATCCGTCGACGACCGTCGCCCGGGACACGAGCCGCAGTGAGAGGGGCCGACCGTGGACGCACCGCCCGAACCAACCCTCCCCGACCAGCTCGAACCCCCGCGCGACCCTGTGCGCGAGGAGACCGAGGAGCGCTACGGCCGCCCCGACGCGGACCGCCTCTCGGAGGCCACCCTCGAACGGATCGGCAACCGCCGCACCGGGGCGACGGCCGCAGCGTTCTTCGACCTCGACAAGACGGTCATCGCCCGCTCGTCGACGTTCGTGTTCGGTCGGACGTTCATGCGCGACGGCCTCATCTCGCCGACGACGGTCATCAAGGGCATGTACGCGCAGGCCGTCTACCAACTCGTCGGTGCCGACCACGGCCGCATGGAACAGATGCGAGCCGCGAGCCTCGAGCTCACCAAGGGCTGGGAGGCAGACCGGGTCCGCCGCCTCGTGGAGGAGACCGTCGAGGAACTCGTCGCACCCCTGGTGTTCCAGGAGGCACTGGACCTGTTCGCCGAGCACCGCAAGGCGCGCCGGGACATCTGGATCGTGTCGTCGGCAGCGCACGAGATCGTGGCCCCGTTCGCGCGCCACCTCGGCATCCACGACGTGATCGCGACGCAGTCCGGCGTCGACGAGGACGGGCGCTACGACGGGACGCTGGAGTTCTACGCCTACGCCGGCAACAAGGCCACGGCGATCCGGCAGGTCAGCGAGGTGTGCGGCTACGACCTCACGGCGAGCTACGCCTACTCCGACTCGGTGACCGACATGCCGTTCCTCGCCGCGGTCGGCAACCCGATGGCGGTGAACCCCGATCGCGAACTGCGAGCGGCCGCGCAGGCGATGGGCTGGCCGACGCAGGACTTCGCCAGCCCGGTGACGCTCCGGTCACGCCTGCCCGACATCGAGCGGCCACGCAACGAGGTGCTCGTGGGCACGCTGACGGCGCTCGCCGCGGGCGTGGTCGCCTGGCGCGTGCTCAGCCGCGGCTACGAGTAGCCCGCCCCGAACCACGCGGCCACCGCGCACCCCCACCCGCCCTGACGCAAAACACGCGCATGTGCGGGTTCTGCGTCAGCGCCCAGCGGCGTGGAAGCGTGACCTACGCGAAACCCGCGTGGACGCGTGTTTCGCGTAGCACCCGCGACCGAGCCGCAGGCCGCGCCGAGGTCAGCCCACCTGCTCGGCGACCTGCGGGAGGTCGCGGAACCTGATCACGAGTAGTCGCGCTGGTAGGCGATGAGGCCGTCGGCGTTGAACTCGAGGATGCTGGCGCGCGGCAGTTCGTTCCAGCGCCGCCCACCGGCGGTGTAGGAGATCGTCCACTCGACGGCCAGCAGCGACGAGTCGTCGCTCTCCACGATCCGCTTGTTCTCGATGACGACCTCGTCCTTGCCGGCGAGGTAGTCCTTGAGGTAGGCCTGGATCAGCAGGTTGCCGTTGTGCGGGGGGTTGTACGGCTCGAGGAAGAGCGCATCGATGTCGTACAGGGCTGGCATGTCGTCCAGTTCCCCACTGCTGAGCATCCCAGTGAACTGGGACCAGACGTCAGCTGCGTGACCCACACCGAACTCCTTGTGATGGACCGGTGCAGCGAGTTCGCGGCACCGCTGCACGGTTGCCCGCGAAGGATAGTCCGCTTCCCTCCCCCGCCCCAACGAGAGCCCGTACTGGTCCGCGTGGACCACGCCCGCCTGTGGACGATCCGGGGCCCTGAATTGTGGACAACCTGCGTGTTCGTGTCACGAACGCGCCCCGATCGTTCCCCCGGGGGCGGCCAACCGGACAGAAGATGACGAAGCGGTAACGACGGGGGAACCGCACGTCGACCACGGTCAGCCGTTGTCCGCAGCCTGTGGAAACTGTGGACATCTCGCGGAGGCGTGCATGGCACGCACGGATCAGGCACCTCGACCGCAGAATGGCAGACTCGGGGTCTGCCGGACAAGGTCCCGTTGTGCCCACCGAACCGACCACCGCCCTCCCCGCCGACACGCGCGTGCCGAGCGGTCTGGACGACCTCGCGGCCGCCGTCACGGCCGCCTGGCCCGACACCATCCAGTCCCTGGTCGACCTCGCCCGCATCCCGTCGATCAGCCTCGCGGGCCACGACCCCGCGCAGGTGCGGGCGAGCGCCGAGGCGACCGCCGAGCTGCTCCGGGGCGCAGGCCTCGAACGCGTCGAACTGCTGGAGCTGGACGGGGCGCACCCCGCGGTCACCGGTGAGTGGTTGCACGCCGGGGAGGACGCCGTCACCGTCCTGCTGTACGCGCACCACGACGTCCAGCCCGTGGGCACGCCGGCACGCTGGACCTCGGCGCCGTTCGAGCCCGTCGAGCGTGACGGACGCCTGTACGGGCGCGGCACGGCGGACGACAAGGCGGGCATCCTCGCGCACGTCGCCGCGATCCGGGCGTGGCTGGACACGCGCGGCAGCCTGCCCGTCAACGTCAAGGTCGTCATCGAGGGCGAGGAGGAGATCGGCTCGCCCAACCTCGCGGCGTTCCTCGCCGAGTACGGGGCACGCCTGGACGCGGACGTGATCGTCCTCGCCGACCTGATGAACTTCAAGGTCGGCTGGCCCGGCCTGACGTGGTCACTGCGTGGCCTGCTCGACGGCACCGTGACCGTCAAGACGATGCGGCAGCCCGTGCACTCCGGCATGTGGGGCGGTGTGGTCCCCGACGCGCTGACGGCGATGACCCGTCTGCTCGCGAGCCTGCA